>CANCAR010000199.1 GCA_947374125.1 Hyphomicrobiales bacterium
GGAGGATCGGCCGCCCTGACCTTGGCGAAGGCCTCGCTCTTGATAGGGAGGAAGAAAATGGGCTTTTTGCCTTTGAGTATTCGGCTCTTTTTAGTCGTGACCCGGAATGGCCTGCAAATGTCTATCCGGGTCACACTAAAGCCTAGGAGCTAAAACAGGGAGGCGGTTAAACACCCGTTCCCCACTCCTTCAAGATAACAAATCGGCTTCAAATTTCAAGGTATTCGATCCGCCTCGACAACAAGAGCGTTTCTAAAGCCCTAAAGCACGTCTTCAAGCTCCGTCGAAAGCGATATCCACTCTTCCTCCGCCGTTTCTAACGCTTTGGCGAGCTCGGCACGTTGAGCTGATAATTGAGCCGCTTTCCCTTTGTCGCGTTGATAGGTTTCGGGCTTTGAGAGGATGCCGTCTACCCGGCTGATCAGCTCCGAGATTTTTGCAATTCGAGCGTCGACCGTTTCAATCTTTTTCCGGATTGTGTTCGGATGGGCTTTCTTGGGCGGTGCTTCACGGGCTGATGCCTCGTTACGCTCCTGCTTAGACTTGGCCGAGGCGAGCGCCTCGGGCCCTTCCAGAACGAGGGAGCGATAGGCGTCAAGATCCCCATCAAATGGCTTAACCGTGCCACCATTGACGAGCCATAGCCGATCCGCACATGCCTCCAACAGAAATCGATCATGCGAAATGAGGATGATAGCACCCTCGTATTCGTTGATCGCGTCCATCAAAGCAACGCGCGAATCGATATCCAGATGGTTGGTCGGCTCATCGAGGATCAAAAGATGCGGGCCGCCAAAGGTTGCAAGCCCCATGAGAAGCCTCGCCTTTTCACCACCCGATATATTGGAAACGGGCGTATCCGCCTTTTGACCGGGAAATCCCATTTGGGCGGCCCGCGCCCGCACCTTCGCCTCGGGCGCATCGGGCATCAGTTCGCGGACATGGGAGAAGGGTGTGCCGCCTTCTTTGAGTTCATCCAATTGGTGCTGCGCGAAATAGGCTACTTTCATTTTGGAGGAGGCTCGAAAGGCACCACTGAGCACGGGCAGGCGACCACCCACGAGTTTTGCAAAGGTAGACTTACCGTTGCCATTCGACCCTAAAAGACCAATTCTGTCGTCTTCGGCTATGGAGAGCGATAGCTTTGATAGAACGGGCTTTTCGTCGTACCCAACGCTTGCGCTTTCCATTGCCACGATCGGAGGGGAGAGCGGTCGCTCGGGGGAGGGGAAGTGAAACGGCAATACATCGAGATCAACGATGGGCGTGATGGTTTTCATCTTCTCAAGCCGTTTTACGCGCGATTGCGCTTGGCTGGCTTTCGACGCCTTGGCTTTGAACCGATTGATAAAAGCTTCGAGGTGTTTACGTTCTTCGGACTGCTTCTTTTGCATCTTCTGCAAAATAGCCTGTTGCTCGGAACGCTGCTTTTCAAAATTGTCGTAGCCGCCTTTATAAAGCGTCAGTTTAGCCTGATCGAGATGCAGAATTTGATCGACCGACTGATTTAGCAGGTCGCGGTCATGGCTGATGACCAGCACGGTGTGCGGGTATCTGGCGAGGTAATCCATGAGCCAGAGCGTGCCTTCTAGATCGAGATAGTTGGTTGGCTCGTCTAGGAGTAAGAGGCCTGGTTCGGTGAAAAGCACGGCTGCAAGCGCCACGCGCATCCGCCATCCGCCCGAATAGGACGAGCAGGGACGGGCCTGCGCCTCGGCATCAAAACCCAAGCCGTGGAGAATGGATGCGGCTCGAGCGGGCGCTGCATGGGCTCCAATATCGGCGAGACGTACATGAATTTCAGATATACGCGATGGATCCGTCGCTGTTTCCGCCTCTATCAACAGGGCGTTTCGCTCCGTGTCCGCAGCAAGTACGACCTCAATCAAGGTTTCGGGTCCACCTGGTGCTTCTTGCGCAACGGCCCCGATTCTTAAGCCCTTGCCTAGTGTGATCGTCCCGGATTCAGGAGAAATTTCTCCACGGATCATTCGAAAAAGCGTTGTTTTTCCAGTGCCGTTGCGGGCAACGAAGCCGACGCGCGATCCGGTTTGAATCGTTGCAGAAGCCTTGTCGAATAAGAGGCGCGGCCCGAGGCGATAGGTGAGGTCAGACAGGATAAGCATGGTGCGCTTCTCGCTGATCTGGGAGCATCAAGCAAGGGAACAAAAAAAATAATCGAAAATTCGGCTTGAACCCGAGCGCAGTTCCGCCTAAACCGTCCCCTGTTGGAACGTCGGGGCTTAGCGCAGCCAGGTAGCGCATCTGCTTTGGGAGCAGAGGGTCGTAAGTTCGAATCTTACAGCCCCGACCATCCGCCTTCGATTAATTCCCATATTCATCAAACGGTCTTTTGGAAGGGCGTTTAGCTTTTCCTGAACATCGTCTTGAATTCTTTCTTGTTATGTGTATATATGTACACATGGAAAGAAACAGCAAATCAATCATAAAGCGTTTGATTCACGATGGCTTTGAATTTGTTTCCTCCAAAGGTTCGCATCACAAATATCGACGCGACTCTATTACTATCGATGTTCCTCATCCTCAAAAGGATTTGCCGCTAGGAACCGCTCGAAACATCGCGAAAAGTGCTGGTTGGTTGGGAGAGTAAGGTTATGGGTTATCTCATGGGTCTGGTTCACAAGGACGAGGGGTCGGCGTTTGGTGTCACATTTCCTGATCTGCCGGGATGCTTTTCTGCGGCTGACCGGTTGGATGATATCCTCGCCAATGCGATTGAAGCCGTGGGTCTTTATCTGGATGATCAGCCGGTACCGGTCTTTCGTGGTCTTGATGCGTTGAAGTCCGATTCGTCCGTCGCTAGCGATCTAGCAGAGGGAGCGTTTTTAATTGCGGTTCCGGTACTCGTGAGCGATCAGACCATCGTGCGCACGAACGTGACGTTTGAGCGTGGTGTATTGCGGGCGATTGATGACGCAGCTCAAATTAGAAAATTGACGCGTTCAGCCTTTCTTGCCGAGGCCGCAAAACGCGAAATTGCTGGTCGCTGATCGTCAGGGCGTCATAAAGAATATCGATTTTATTCTTATTCCTTAATTGAACGGAATCTTTGGCCGGTGTAGAGACTTAACCAATGGGATTCCATTTCAACGTGGGTTTTTTTGTATGACCGCCAGAATTTATCGCCCCGCAAAGACTGCGATGCAGTCCGGTCACAGCAAAGACCGTTGGCTTTTGGAATTTCCTTCCGACACGCCGGTGCAGATTGATCCACTGATGGGCTGGTCTGGCTCAAGCCATACGCTTCAACAGGTTAAGCTTTGGTTTGATAGCCGCGACGAGGCAGTCGCTTATGCCGCGCGCCATGGCATTGCAGCACAGGTGGATGAGCCGCAAGAAGCCAAACGGCGCACCATGTCTTATTCTGATAATTTCAAATTTAATCGCGTCGGTTCTTGGACGCATTGATTTCGGGAATTTTTTGGAATCGGTATAGGCTCAGGGTTGGGACTCCATAGCTCAGCTGGATAGAGCAGCCGCCTTCTAAGCGGCAGGTCGCTGGTTCGAACCCAGCTGGAGTCGCCATTTTTGCGCGAGGTTATGTGTAGTGCGCTTTGAAGCCGTTCCGCCTTTTGCTGATGATTTAGCCGCTAGCTTGGCTTACGCGCTGGCGCTTTTGGGAAAGGCCGCCTCCGATAGGCGCTCGTCGATGCACACGCCAAGCGTTGCAACGCTTGCGTTAGATGGGCGGCCACGCAACAGGATTGTCGTACTTCGGTATTTTGAAGCTCAGTCACGGTCGCTTCGGTTCCATACGGATATTCGCTCGGATAAATTCGAGGAATTGGGGCGTGATGAGAGGGTGTCGATGCTGTTTTACGATCCAGCTGAAAAAATTCAGCTCCGGGTGGAGGGCATAGCAGAACGCCATGTGGCCGATCCTATCGCAGATGAGGCTTGGGCGTCTTCGCAACCGATGAGCCGCCATTGCTATGCGACCATGCCCGCGCCGGGCTCGGTAATTGACGCTGCGAGAGCTTTCACTTTGCCGAAAGGCCGTGAGTTAACGGATGAAGGGCGGCCACAGTTTAGCGCCATAGCTGTGACGTTTAATCGGTTGGAATGGTTGTGGCTCGGCAGCGACGGTCACCGCCGCGCCGTCTTTTCTTGGGGGAAAGCCAACATCAATCCAGAGATGCGTTGGCTTGTGCCTTAAAGGCTCAAACGGTTGCTCGCAGACGGGCGAAGCCTGCATCAAGATCGCGCTTCAAATCTTCCACGTCTTCAAGACCGATTTGAATACGAAGCGCCGGACCTGCGGGGTTCCAGTCCGTTGCCGTCCGATAAGACCTTGGGTCAAATGGAATAATGAGGCTCTCATAGCCGCCCCATGAATAGCCCATGCCGAACAGCAGGAGATCATCCAACATAGCTGCCAAAGCGGTTTGGGAAGCGGGCTTTAAGACGATCGAGAAAAGGCCTGACGACCCTTTAAAATCACGCTTCCAAAACTCGTGACCCGGACAGTCGGGCAGGGCAGGATGTAAGACCTTGTCCACCTCTGGTCGCGCTTTTAACCAATGGGCGATATCGAGTGCTGCTTTTTCCTGCTCTTTCAAGCGCAACAGCATCGACCGCATACCGCGCAACGCTAAGAACATATCTTCAGGACCTGCACAGAGGCCCGATTGGAGATAGGTGGTCCGAAGCGCCTTCCAGGAACGCTCATTCGCTGAGACCATACCGAGCAGGAGATCGGAGTGACCGGAGAGATATTTTGTTCCTGCCTCAATGGCGAGATCGACGCCCATTTCATGGGGCGGGAAGAAAAACGGTGTTGCCCAAGTGTTGTCCATCAATAGCGTTGCGCCATGCTTATGAGCGATTGTGGAAAGCGCTGGGATATCTTGAATTTCAAAGGTCTGCGAACCCGGCGCTTCGGTAAAGATGGCGGTGGT
>CANCAR010000200.1 GCA_947374125.1 Hyphomicrobiales bacterium
GGTCAGCTTCCGCTCAGACGAAAAAGGCTGCTCCCGCACCGGCACCAGCACCGGCTCCTGCCGCTCCTGCACAACCAGCTGCCCCAGCTCCACAGCCGGCGGCGGTTGTTGTGGTTCAACCTGAACCAACGCAAGCCGACTGGATTAAGATCTGCGGCGAAGACCAGACGACAAAGAAGAAGATTTGCTACACGACGCGTGATTTCGTTTCTGATCAAAATCAGCCGGTCTTGGCGGTCGCGGTCTATGACATTCAAGGCGATCCGCAGAAAGTAGTTCGCTTCCTTTTGCCCCTCGGATTTATCCTCGCCCCGGGCGTACGGTTTTCGGTTGATCAGGGACCAACACAGCCCGGCAAATATGCAGTTTGTTTTCCAAATGGCTGTTTTGCTGAGGTGCCCGTCAAGGATGATATTATTACCGCTTTGAAAAAGGGAACGGCGATTTCCATTAGTGTGCAAAATCAATTTGCACGCGAAGTGGTGTTCCAAGTGCCTTTATCGACGTTCGGCAAAGTGTTTGATGGACCGGCAATCGATCCCGCTGTTCTGGCTGAACAGCAGAAAAAGCTTCAAGAGCAGATGCAGAAGCAGGCTGAAGAAATGCGCAAAAAGTTGGACGCGCAGGGCCAAGGTGCCGCTCCGGCTGCACCCGCCGCTCCAGCCCAATAAGAAGCTTTTCAGCCTAAAAAAAGGCGGCACGGATTAATCCGGCCCGCCTTTTTTAATGTGGTTCGCTCGTCGTGCTAATTAAAGCTCATTGAGCGCGTGTGATAGCGACCGTCGTCACCCCGATCAAACATCTCATCGATTTGCGGGTGTCGCACGGGTTCTGCCGATGTATCGGGCAACAAATTTTGTTCCGAAACATAGGCAATATATTCGGACTCAGCGTTCTCAGCGAACAGATGATAGAAAGGTTGGTCGCGCCGTGGACGCACCTCCTCAGGAATAGAGTTATACCATTCCTCTGTATTGGAAAATGTAGGATCGACATCGAAAATAACGCCGCGGAACGGATAAATCCGGTGTTTTACCACATCGCCAATCGCGTATTTTGCCTGCCGTGTTTCCATCCGGTAAGGGATACTGCCCATAGACTGATGATGTCAATCTTTTGAAATCAGTCAAAGCGCCGCGCTTTTCGCAAAACGCCCAGAAGCCATGCATTTGCCGACATTGACGATTTAGCTTGGCTTGATACACGCTCATTTCGTTGAATCCGCGCCCAAGGTTGTCTCCATTGCAACAGGTCCTATCGCTCGCGCTTCCGTTTTTTGGACTTATTCTGCTTGGCTTTTTGTGCGGGAAACTCGTCCGCTACCCTGAGGCGGGGCTCCAATGGATGAATTTCTTTATCGTCTATATTGCGCTGCCCTGTTTGTTTTTTAAACTCGTTTTGGCAGCACCTTTTGAACAGTTGAGCAATTGGCGGTTCGTTATTGCTACGACAGCTGCGACCGGTCTTATGTTCCTATTGGCTTTCACCGTGGGGATGGTAGCCACCAAAGGGAATATTAGAGCGTCTGCCGTTCAAGCGGTGGCCGGGGCCTATGCCAATATCGGCTATATGGGCCCGGGTCTGACGCTTGCCGCACTAGGATCTAACGCGGTCGTTCCGACGGCTTTGATTTTTGTATTCGATAACATGCTTCATTTCTCTGCCATCCCGTTTTTGATGGCGCTCGGGAGCAAATCGTCGCTCAACTTCGGCGAGACGGTGCTTTATGTCGTTAAACGCGTGGCTACGCATCCTTTTAACATTTCGATCGCCGCAGCAGTTCTAGCAGCGAGCGTGGGGTTCCAACCACCGCAAGCGGTCGACACCATAATGATTTATCTCAAAAACGCTGCTGCCCCTTGCGCTCTCTTCACCTTAGGCGTCACGGTAGCTTTGCGTCCCTTCCAAGGTTCATCACTTGAACTGCCATGGTTGCTAGCCATAAAGCTACTGCTGCACCCGCTTGCGGCTTGGATCATCGTTTCTGCGGTTGGTGATTTCGGGCGTGAATGGACTCTGACCGCGGTCTTAATGGCCGCTTTGCCGCCTGCGCTTAACGTGTTTGTTATAGCCAACCAATACCAAGTGTATGTTGAACGCGCTTCAAGCGCAATTTTGGCAGGCACCGCTTTATCAGTTTTCACCGTGACCGGGCTGTTGTACCTGATTGCCGAAAACGTGGTACCTTATCGTTTTCCATTCATCTGGCCTTAGTGTCCCGCACCTCGGCGCATCATGAATCGCCGGAGCGGAGCAATGGAAGCAACCGTTAGCAACCCAACGCTCCGCGCAAGATCAATCGGCAAAAAATCTGCTAACAAAGACCGATTTAAAAGATCCACAGCAGTGGTACGAAGGCGAACATCCGCCTTCCGCGCTGAATTGTATTTTTGAAGCGCAGCTTCAACCTTTGTTGATTGTAGCGCCCGCATCAACGCAGCCACATCTCGGAAGCCGAGATTAAGCCCCTGCGCACCGATGGGTGGAAAAACATGCGCCGCTTCGCCCACCAGTGCAATGTTGCCCAAAGCGAACCGATCAGTTGAAAGGCCGGCCATTGGAATAATGCCACGTTGTCCTTCCATCACCATAGGGCCAAGCATGGATTGCGCCTGCCGCTCGACTTCTACTTGGAAGGACTGATCATCCATTAACCCCAAACGCTCAGCACGGGATGGCTCCATCATCCAGACTAGACTTGAACGGCGATGGGGGAGGGGTACAAGTGTGAAGGGACCCTGGCGGGTATGAAATTCGGTTGAAATATCCTCGTGGTCCCGCTTATGGGTAAAAAAGGCTGTGATGGCGGTTTGCTTGTATTCCCACTGTTTTGAGGCAATACCGGCAAACGTCCGCACCATTGAATTCTTGCCATCTGCTCCGATTAATAGGCCAGCCGTCAAAAATTGACCGGATTCAAGCTTTGCAACACAATCGCCGTTATCGTGTCGCAAGAATTCTGCAACGGTCTCTTCTGACCTGACAAGTTGTGGAATGGTCGAAACCGCTTGCCCCAAAACAGATACGAGATCGACGAGTTCGATATTGTAGCCAAACGCATCAAGCTTCAGTTCGGACGCCTTGAAGGTAACGGGTGGGGCCCTAAATAGGCTACCCGTATCATCAATAATCCTCATTTGAGACAGGGGAGCCGCCTTAGCCAAAACGGCGTCCCAAACGCCTAATGTTTTTAGCATTTCGACCGAGCCGTCGAGAAGGGCAACCGTCCTGCCATCGCGTTTAACGCTAGGTCTAGGACCAATCAGCGCAACTTTCTGTCCCGCCTGCGCGAGCGCAAGTGCCGCTACATAACCAACGGGGCCTGAACCAATAACGAGAGAATCTAACACGTGGGGCATGAGGACTTTACGACCTGAGATGACTTAATTTAGACCGATGATGGATAGCAAATCAGTTAACAAGAAAATGAAGACGGCGCGACTGTCTTTACCAAGATATGCTATCGTGTCGCAGGAGAGGAAGAACTATGGCCCAGACAAAAGAAGAGGGGGACGCAAACGTCCATGCCCCGATTGGTGGGAAAACCCATCGATATCGAGCGTTTTTAGTTCACATCTTTACAGCTTCTGGTGCGGCCATCGCGTTTCTATCGCTCACCGCGGCGATTGACCACCAAATGGGTCTCGCGTTTGCTTGGCTGGGTTTAGCGCTCGTCGTAGACGGCATTGATGGTACGTTCGCACGCGCTTGGGCGGTTAAGACCTATGCGCCACAATTGTCGGGCGACGTGCTCGATCTCGTTGTTGATTACGTCACTTATGTCTTTGTACCTGCGGTTATTTTGTTGATGAGCGGGATTTATCCGCATTGGTTGTTGGCAACCCAAGGCGCGGTGATCGTCCTTTCAGCCGCGCTTTATTTCGCGTCCAATACGATGAAGACGAATGATTATTGGTTTCGCGGATTTCCCGCGGTTTGGAACCTCGTCGTGTTTCTAATCCTCGGTTTTGATCCGCCTGCCGTGATCGCAACGCTGATCGTCATTGGCCTTGCTTTCGCGCAGGCTTCGAATTTCACCTTCGTGCATCCCGTTCGCGTCAAGATGTTGCGGCCCTTAACCTTGACCCTTTTAGCCGTTTGGACGGGCGCTGCGGTGGTCGCCATTATTGAAGACATGAAGGTCGATTTTATCACTCAATGCGTCTTGGGCGTTATCGCATTGTATTTCTTGGGTCTAGGATCGATAAGGCGTCAAACAGACGATTGAACACGATCACGAAGCACGATCACCGGTTTTGAGATCCTTCATGACTGGAATAGCCGCTAGCACGAGCAACAGCGCCGAAAGAACTAGGGCAGAATGGTAGCCGTATTGATTAAAGCCTAATGCACCAATTACACCGCCCAAGAAAAACAGGGCAATCAATCCCGATAACAGGATAAACTTATAGCGATCAGCCCTAACCGGCAGGTGGATCGGCACTCGCCGGTTGAGATAGATGAGTTTGCCAAATTCAATACCGATATCGGTTACCATCCCGGTGATATGGGTTGTTCTAATCCGGGAACCGGACAATTTGGTAATCATCGCGTTTTGTAACCCCATGATGAAGCAAAGCAAAACGACTGTTATCGGAATAATGACACCATCGATACGCTGAAGAGTTTCACCAAATACCCCGAAACATCCGATCAAGAGCGCTTCCAGAAAAAGGGGAAAGGCATAGACGCTATGCAGCCCCTTCCGCCGTCCCCAATTGATCAAGATTGCTGATGTGGCAGCTCCGCTCACGAATGCCAAAATCGCAAAGGCTCCCGCAATTGCCTCTTGAAGATTACCGATGGCCACAGCGTCAGCTGCTGCCGATGCAATACCGGTCATATGCGATGTATATTGCTGGAAAGCCATGAAGCCCCCGGCATTTGCCGCACCC
>CANCAR010000201.1 GCA_947374125.1 Hyphomicrobiales bacterium
ACGGTATTCCCGGTTTTATCCAAGAGGCTGCCAGTGTTGGTATCGCTGAAACCGATCAGATTGCCTTGGAAATGCGTGAGATCTATCTGCGTCGCTGCCAAGTGTTATGTGATCACATCGACCATGCTCCGGGGCTGATTTGTTTGCGCCCAGCATCAGGCATGTTCGCGCTGGTGGATGTGCGCGGCACGGGCCAAACAGCGCATGAATTTGCTTGGGGCTTGTTTAAGGCCGAAGGCGTCTCAGTTCTCGACGCCTCGGCTTTTGGCCCCTCCGCCGCAGGCTATGTGCGCGTGGCCTTCACCGTTGGCGAGGAACAATTGGCGGAAGCCGGTCGTCGCATCGTTCGCTATGCCATCTCACTCACTGGGCAAGCCTGACCATGACCGCGCCGTCCAAGCGAACACTCGGTGTTTACCTCGCAGAGCTGCTGGAAGCCTATAGCGTCGACACGATTTTCGGCATTCCGGGCGTCCACACCGTGGAACTCTATCGCGGCCTACCGCTGACCAGTATCCGCCACGTCACTCCGCGTCACGAGCAAGGCGCGGGCTTTATGGCGGATGGCTATGCCCGTGTGTCCGGCAAACCGGGCGTATGCCTGCTCATCACCGGGCCGGGGCTGACCAATGCCGCTACCGCCATGGCACAAGCCTATGCCGATTCCGTGCCGATGCTGGTGATCAGCGCTGTTAATGCAGTGGGCCGCATGGGTTCGGGCAATGGCTGGTTGCACGAATTAAAAGATCAACGGAAATTGGCTGAAGGGCTCACCGCCTTTAGCCACACGGTCTACAACAAAGACGACCTCGACCAAGCCATGGCGCGTGCCTTTGCGATTTTCTCAAGCGCCCGCCCGCGTCCGGTCCATATCGAAATACCAACAGATATCATTCGCCTGCCCGTCGACCGGGACCTTGCGGTCCGTGCGGCCGCTATGCCGCTTCGTCCGGCCCCACGCGCCGAGGCTATTCGAGAGGCCGCCCATCACTTAAGCCAAGCCGCCCGACCGCTCATTCTTGCAGGCGGCGGTGCGATGGATGCTTCATCTCCCCTTCGCGCGCTCGCAGAAGCACTCGACGCTCCGATGGTGATGACGGTCAACGCCCGAGGTATCCTCAATGGCGAGCATCCCTTAGCCGTGCCCTGCAATGCGAGCCTGAACGCCATTCGCGCCTTGATGCAAGACGCCGACGTCATCCTTGCCATCGGCACCGAATTCGGCCCGACCGATTACGATTGGAACGAGACCTGCATGCCGCGTCTGTCCGGCACCCTGATCCGCGTCGATATCGACCCCGAACAAGCCATGCGTGGTCACCGCGCAGATTGCGTGATCGTGGCGGATGCATCTGCAACGGCAGAAGCGTTACTTAAATCCATAGACCCAGCCCAGAGCCGAAACGGCGCAGCTCGAGCACAGACCGCTCGTTCCCGCGTGATGCAGGAAGATGTGAACCCGATCTACCGGGCCTCCATCACGCTTCTAAACGAAACGCGGCAAACTTTACCCAACGCGGTCATCGTCGGCGATTCCGCCCAACCGGTTTACGCGGCTTCTGTTACCTATGCAGCCGATACGCCGCGTTCCTTCTTTGCCTCGGCCACCGGCTTTGGCACGCTAGGCTATGCGCTTCCAGCTGCTATCGGCGCACAATTGGCAGCCCCCAGTCGGCCCATTGTCGCCCTGATGGGCGATGGTGGCTTGCAATTCACGCTGAATGAAATCGCCTCGGCGGTGGAAGCAGAAATCCCCATCATTCTTCTCGTCTGGAACAATCGCGGCTATGGCGAGATCAAGAATTTTATGATCGCCCGCCAGATTGAACCCATCGGCGTCGATATCGGTACACCCGATTTTATAGGACTCGCGAAAGCCTTCGGTGCTTCGGCTGAAACCCTTGACAAAGCCAACGACCTGCCACGCCTCTTGCGCGAAGCAGCCAAGCGCAAAGGCCCGACGCTGATCGACATCGACGAGACGATGTATGTGAAGGAGCGAGGTTAGGCTTTGCTCCCGCTTACCCTTTATGCCCCTCGGCAATCGGCGCTTGATAGGCGAGCCCCATATCCCATGGGAAATAGATCCACGTATCTTGGGATACTTCGGTGATGAAGGTATCGACCAAAGGCCGACCCAACGGCTTCGCATAGACGGTAGCAAAATGGGCGTCGGGTAGAATATCTCGCACGATTTTAGCCGTTTTACCGGTATCGACCAAATCATCGATCACCAAAATGCCTTTACCACCTGCTTCGCCCTTAGCGATCACATCGCTGGCAATGTGCTTTAGCACCTGCAATTCGCCTTGGTTCGTGTAGTCGTGATAACTCGCAATGCAGATGGTCTCGATCACCCGAACACCGAGTTCCCGCGACACAACGGCAGCCGGCACCAACCCGCCGCGTGTAATGCAGATGATCGATGAAAACGGGCCAGAAGACGCCAGACGCCAAGCGAGCGCCCGCGCATCGCGATGAAACTGGTCCCAAGAGACGGGGAAGGCTTTTTGCGCTTGGCTCATAACAGACTCACGATTGGGTGGATTGAAGGGTGGAAATCAGATCGGCAACGGCGGTTTTGGCCTTATCCAGCAAGGCCTCATCGCGAGAGCGCAGCACAATCTGGTTGATGAAGCGCTGGCCGTCGAAATGCGGATAAGAGCCGATAATCACGCCGGGATGGGTTTTTTGAACCTCGCCAAGGCCCGTCGCATAAGCGCCCTCCGGTAACCCGCCCGAATCAATCGACACCGAGCTGATCGTTTTGCCTGTCTTCAGCTTCGGCGTAACGCCATCCAGCATCGCCTGCATGATGGCAGGAACACCCGCCATAACAATTACGTTTTCCACCATAAAGCCCGGGGCCTTTGAAATCGGGTTTGCGACTAAATCGGCCCCATGCGGAATACGCGCCATACGAAGGCGTGCTTCGTTCAAATCTTCCGGATTGGCATAGCGCTCGCGCAGCATGGCGACCGCACGAGGATCATGCGAAATGCCAACGCCCAACGCCTTGGCAATACAATCCGCCGTAATATCATCATGCGTCGGGCCGATGCCGCCCGTGGTGAAGAGATAAGTATTGCGGTTGCGCAACGCATTCACCGCCTCGACAATCGCGTCCTCATCATCGGAAACGACGCGAACCTCGCGCAAATCAATGCCAATCGCAGTTAGGTATTCGGCGATATAGCCAATATTCTTGTCTTTGGTGCGGCCGGACAGGATTTCATCCCCGATCACAAGCAGCGCGGCGGTTACTCTGTCTTGGCTATCGGATGTCATAAGCCGCCTCCCTTTTTCCAAACCCTCTTCTAATGCCGCATCAGCCTGCGGCTCAAGGACTCATAAGCTGCCATGCACCGCGAAATGCATATCACCCAACGCCATCGACGAAACACTTGCAATGCTGATCAGTTTCAACCATTTCTGGAGTAGCAATTTTTCACAAGCGATTTCATCCTGATGACCTTTGTCGAAGCGACCCACACCACCCGACGCCGCGCTGGCGAGATCAAGCTGTTTGGTGCCGATGCTTACGCTGCTATGCGCAAAGCGGGGCGACTGACGGCCGAAGCCCTTGATCTCATGGTAGACCTCGTAAAGCCGGGCGTTACAACTGATTATCTTGACCGCGTCGCCTTCGAATTCGCGATGGACCATAACGCCTACCCCGCTCCGCTCAATTATCGGGGATTCACCCGCGGCATCTGCACTTCGGTCAACCATGTTGTCTGCCATGGCATTCCAAACGATAAACCGCTTCGGGATGGCGACATCGTTAACATCGATATCACGCTGGTGGTCGATGGCTGGCACGGCGATTCAAGCCGCATGTATGGTGTGGGCGATGTGCCGCGCAGGGCTGAGCGCTTGGTCGATATTACCTATGAATGTCTCATGCGCGGCATCGCAGCGGTTAAGCCGGGTGGCACGACGGGCGATATTGGATACGCGATCCAATCTTACGCAGAAGCGGAACGCTGCACCGTAGTCCGTGATTTCTGCGGCCATGGCCTTGGCCAGCTGTTTCATGATGAGCCCAATATTCTGCATTACGGCCGCCAGGGTGATGGGGTTCCTCTAAAACCCGGTATGCTGTTCACCATTGAGCC
Source organism: Hyphomicrobiales bacterium (assembly GCA_947374125.1). Taxonomy (GTDB): domain Bacteria; phylum Pseudomonadota; class Alphaproteobacteria; order Rhizobiales; family Beijerinckiaceae; genus CAIUPE01. The sequence continues at coordinate 4,119 of CANCAR010000201.1, forward strand.
GATGATCAATTTAGGGCGACCTGAGGTCAAGGTGCTCGGCGATGGCTGGACAGCAGTAACGCGAGACCGCTCGCTTTCCGCCCAGTTCGAGCACACGATCGGCGTTACCCAGACAGGTTGCGAAATTTTCACGCTGTCCCCGAAGGGGCTCGACAAACCACCCATCGGAAACGCCATTCCTGGAGCCTGAGCCATGTCCGCATCCGATCTTCCCGACGCGAGGGCGACAGAGGGGGAGGATCATGCGGCAGGCCACCGCCATAGGTTGCGCGAGAGATTTTCTCGCGCAGGTGTTGCCGCGCTTCAAAATTATGAAGTGTTGGAACTCTTGCTGTTCCGCACCATCCCACGGCGGGATGTAAAGCCGCTCGCCAAAAAGCTGATCGCCGAATTTGGCTCGGTGGCAGAAGTTTTGGGCGCACCCTACACACGCCTATGTGGCGTCAACGGTATCGGCGAGGCAACCGCCCTTGATCTGAAACTCATTGAAGCGGCAGGCAGGGAACTCGCTCGCGGCGAAGTCAAAAAGCGCACCGTGCTCGGATCTTGGAGTTCCGTCATCGATTATTGCCGCGCCGCGATGGCCTTTGAGGCGCGCGAAGTCTTCCGCATCCTGTTCCTCGACAAGCGCAATGGTCTGATCGCCGACGAGGTTCAGCAAACGGGCACGGTGGATCACACCCCCGTCTACCCCCGCGAAATCGTCAAACGCGCTTTGGAACTCTCGGCAACAGCGGTGATCTTGGTGCATAACCACCCATCCGGCGACCCAA
>CANCAR010000202.1 GCA_947374125.1 Hyphomicrobiales bacterium
GCAGGACGAAGGCTCGCTCGATATTCAGGTGCGCGCCAACCGCAAATGGAAGCGGGTATTGGCCGACTATGTGCCGCCACCGCTGGACGAGGCGAAAGATGAAGAACTGCGGGCGGTGATTGACGCGAAAAAGGCCGCCGTGCCGGATGCTTGGTATTGATTTTTTGGCAAAGTTTGTCAATAATTGTCAAAATTTCAATATGGAGTCGAAGCCATGGCTACAATGAACATATCTCTGCCGGACCAAATGAAAGAATGGGTTGAGGCGCAAGCGGAGACCGGCCGGTATAGCAATGCGAGCGATTATGTGCGTGATTTGATTAGGCGGGATCAGGAGCGGGGAGCGTGGCATGCCGAGCTGCAAGCAGCGGTGGATGTGGGTGTGGCAAGCGGGATTGGCACTCGCAGCATGGACGAGTTAGAACAAGAAGCGCTTAATCGTTTAGCAAGGCAAGCCGAATAATGGTCTATAGGCTAATGTCGCACCCCTCCGATCCCCTCCTCCAACCCTTCCGCCTCAAACACCTCACGCTGAAGAACCGTTTCATGTCGACGGCGCATGAGCCGGCCTATACCGAGGACGGGTTTCCGCAAGAACGCTATCGTCTCTATCATGAGGAGAAGGCAAAGGGCGGCATCGCGCTTACGATGATTGGCGGCTCCTCCGTCGTCTCGCAGGATAGTCCGCAGGCCTTTGGCAATATCGAACTTTTCCGCGATGAGGTGGTGCCCCATCTCAAAGCACTCACCGATGCCGTTCATACGCATGGCGCGGCGGTGATGATCCAGATCACGCATTTGGGCCGCCGGACGGGTTGGAACAAGAAAGAGTGGCTGCCGGTGCTGGCGCCTTCTGCCGTGCGCGAGCAGGCGCATCGGGCGTTTCCGAAAGTGATTGAGGATTGGGACATCGAGCGCATCATCCGCGATTATGCTGATGCCGCCGAGCGCTGCAAAGCAGGCGGCATGGATGGCCTTGAGTTTGAAATGTATGGCCATTTGATCGACCAATTCTGGTCCCCCGCCACCAACAAGCGCGACGATAACTACGGCGGATCGCTCGAAAACCGCACGCGGTTTGCGCGCGAGGTGATTGATGCGGTGAGACGACGCGTTGGCCCCGATTTCATCGTCGGCGCGCGCTTGGTGTGTGATGAAGATTGGGAAATTGGGCTTACCCGCGAGGATGGTTTAGCGATAGCGCAAACTCTGGTGGGCACTGGCCAGATCGATTTTCTCAACGTCATCAAGGGCCATATCGATACCGATGAGGCGCTTTCACGGATTATTCCCGGCATGGGTTCGCCCTCTGCCCCCAGCCTCGATTTTGCCGGCGAAGTACGCGAAATAACAAAATTCCCTGTGTTCCACGCCGCGCGTATTCAAGATGTCGCTACCGCGCGGCATGCGGTGGCCACCGGCAAGCTCGATATGGTGGGCATGACGCGTGCGCATATGGCCGATCCGCACATCGCCAAAAAGGTGATGGAAGGCCGTGAGCACGAAATCCGCCCTTGCGTCGGCATGGGCTATTGCATTGACCGGATTTATTTTGGCGGTGAAGCGCTCTGCATCCACAATGCAGCAACAGGCCGCGAGGCGACCATGCCGCATGTCGTGGCAAAATCTGTTGGTGCTGCCAAACGGATTGTAGTCATCGGCGCGGGTCCTGCGGGGTTGGAAGCGGCACGGGTCGCCGCCGCACGGGGTCATAAGGTCACCGTGTTGGAAGCTGCTGACAAAGCCGGTGGCCAAGTCTTGATCACGGCGGGTTTAAAGCGTCGCCGCGAAATCATGGGTATTATTGATTGGCGTATGGCCGAATGCGAACGCCAAGGCGTTGCGTTTCGCTTTAACACCTATGCCGAAGCCGATGATGTCTCGGCTTTGAACCCTGATGTCGTGATCGTTGCGACCGGCGGTCTGCCGAACACGTCCTTCCTCACCTCGGGCGAAGAACTCGTGACCACGACATGGGATATCCTCTCAGGCGCCGCCAAGCCCGGCGAAAATATTCTGCTTTACGATGACAATGGCAATCACCCCGGCTTTACCGCTGCGGAGTTTTTAGCAGGCACGGGCGCAAAGCTCGAAATAGCAACGCCGGAGCGTACACTCGCGCCCGAAGTAGGCGGCACCAATTACCCGCTTTATTTCAAGGCTATCCACCAAGCCAAGGCGACCATTAGCCTCAATTTACGGCTTGAGGCGGTACGGCGCGAAGGCAATCAATTGGTGGCAACCCTGCTCAATGATTACGACCGTTCGCGCGTCGAGCGGCGGGTCGATCAGGTCGTCGTCGAACACGGCACGCTGGCCAATGAAGACCTCTATTTTGCGCTGAAGCCTTCTTCCCGTAATGGCGGCGAGGTCGATTATCGCGCTTTGGAGGCGGGCCGCCCGCAAAGCGTGGAACGCAATCCTGATGGGCTATTCACACTCTATCGCATCGGCGATGCGGTCGCCTCGCGTAACATCCATGCCGCAATTTTTGATGCTTTGCGGTTGGTGAAGGATATTTAAGCTGCAAATCGTGTTCGTCCAATCTTGTCTTTGATGCTCAATTGAGCTACATGAATTCGAGATCAAAGAGGGTAAAACATGACAGCCAATGCCTTTGTGCGCGCCCGGATCGATGGGCAATTAAAGGACGAGGCCGAACTGGTCTTGAACTATTTTGGCCTAACGGTTTCTGATGCCGTGCGCATGACTCTAACACGCATTGCGCATGATAAGGCGTTGCCGCTTGAATTGAAGGTTCCCAATGCCGAGACAGAAGCCGCAATGGCTGAGTCGCGTGCGTTAATGGCCAAACGGCAGGCTCGTTTCAGGGATGGGACGGAATTGCTAAATGCCCTCGACGCGAAAAGCCGCTGACAAAAAGCGGGCAGCTCCGCCCAGATCGTGCGACTTTACGAAGCAGTTTGCCAAAGACTGGGAGCGGCTTTCCCGCGCCGGACGGCACGACATGGTCCGCCTAAAGGAGGCCATCTTATTGCTGATAGCAAACGATGCGCCATTAGGTGCAGAATGGTTGGATCATCCGTTGAAAGGCGATTGGGCGGATCATCGGGAATGTCATATTGGCGGGGACTTTCTTTTGATCTATCAGCTTGAAGGCAATCAAATCAATTTTGTTCGCGTCGGAACGCACGCTGACCTTTATGGATGACGCTTGGTCGAAACGCGCTTTGAGAAAACAGTGACGAGGAGAAAAGTGCCGTGGTGTCTTCGATGTATGATCGTGATCTCGAAAAGAACCCTGCCAATTATCGCCCTCTCACGCCCACGGTGTTTTTAGAGCGCGCGGCCGATGTGTTTCCAAATCGTATCGCCATCATCCACGGTGCCCTTCGCCGCACCTATCGCGAATTTCATGCGCGGTCGAAAAGACTGGCTTCCGCTCTGGTAAAGCGTGGCATAGGCCGTGGCGATACGGTGGCAGTTCTGCTCGCCAATACACCAGCCATGCTCGAATGCCATTACGGCGTGCCGATGACCGGTGCCGTACTCAACACGCTCAATACGCGCCTTGATGCTGCCATTCTCGCCTTCTCGCTTGATCATGGCGAGGCGAAAATCGTGATCGTGGATCGCGAGTTCTCGAAAGTAATGAAAGAGGCCTTGGCGCTGTGCCAAGCGAAACCGCTTGTGATTGATTATGATGACCCGGAATTCACGGGCACTGGAGAACGCCTCGGCTCGATTGAATATGAGGCATTTCTCAAGGAGGGCAGCGAGGATTATGCCCGCTCGGCTCCTGACGATGAATGGGATGCCATTTCGCTGAACTACACTTCGGGCACAACGGGCAACCCGAAAGGCGTTGTTTATCACCATCGCGGCGCGTATCTGCTCGCGCAAGGCAATGTGTTGACCTGCGGCATGGCCAAGCATCCCGTCTATTTGTGGACGCTGCCAATGTTCCATTGCAATGGCTGGTGCTTTCCCTGGTCGATTTCGGTGGCCGCAGGCACCCATGTCTGCTTACGCCAAGTCCGCGCCAAGCTGATGTATGAGGCGATTGCCGAGCATAAAGTCACCCATCTCTGCGGCGCGCCAATTGTGATGTCGACGCTTCTCAACGCGCCGGATGACGAGAAAAAGCCCCTGCCCCATATCGTTGAATTTTTTACCGCCGCCGCTCCTCCTCCCGCCGCCGTATTGGGAGCCATGAAGGTTGCTGGCTTTAACGTGACGCATCTCTATGGCCTAACCGAAACCTATGGCCCCGCCGTTGTGAACGATTGGCAGGCGGATTGGGACGCGCTCGACCCCACAGCCCAAGCCGCGAAAAAATCCCGCCAGGGCGTGCGCTACATGGCGCTAGAAGATCTCGACATCATCGACCCCGACACCATGCAACCGGTGCCCAAAGATGGCGAGACCATGGGCGAGGCGATGTTTGCCGGTAATGTTGTGATGAAGGGCTATCTCAAAAACAAGAAAGCCACCGACGAGGCGTTTGCAGGCGGGTGGTTCCATTCTGGCGACCTCGGCGTGCGCCACGGGGATGGCTATATTCAATTGAAAGACCGCTCAAAGGATATCATCATCTCGGGCGGCGAGAATATCTCATCGATAGAAGTGGAAGACGCGCTGTTCAAACATCCAGCCGTTCAAGCTGCCGCGGTTGTAGCCCGTCCAGATGAAAAATGGGGCGAAACGCCTTGCGCCTTTGTCGAGCTAAAGCCCGGCAAATCCGCCACCGCCGACGAGCTGATGGCTTGGTGCCGTGAGCATCTCGCAGGCTATAAGATTCCGCGCACGATTGTGTTTGAGGAGCTACCCAAAACATCCACCGGTAAGGTACAAAAGTTTGTGCTGCGCGAGCGGGCGAAGGGGATGGCGTGAAC
>CANCAR010000203.1 GCA_947374125.1 Hyphomicrobiales bacterium
AGTGATAAGGACATAATCGGCATATTCCCAAGGAGGTCGCGTGGAACGTGCCTCACTTTCACCTTAATGATGGCATCATGCAAGCTGAGACAGACCTAAATTCTGGTATCTAAATTTATCCGATTGAAGTTTGGCTATCGAATGGCTAAAATAATTTATGGCAGCATTTAGTGTAGCGGAAGCCCGCAATCATCTATCCGAAGTGATTGACCGCGCGCTTGCGGGCGAGGAAGTAATTGTCACGCGGCATGGTCAGCCTGTGGTCGAGATCAAGCCGCTACAAAAGCCCCTGAAACGGATGACACAAGACGGTATTGAATGGCTAAAGAGCCGTCGTGTAGGTCGTATCATGCCCTCTTTAGACGCTGCTGCCTTGGTAAGCCAATTACGGGATGAAAATGAGCGTCACTGAGGTTTATCTTGACGCTAATGTGATCATCGGCCTCTTTACCGTTGACCCCTTATCCGCCCTCGCTCAAAATATAGTGTCGATAGTTCCTTTATTGGTGTTTGTGAGCGATTTGGCCTTGGCCGAATGCGCGTCGGTTCTTGCGCGACGCGTTCGCATGTCGGAATTGACGAAAGAAGAAGCCCAACAAGCGTTAATTGAACTGGATGAATGGACGGTACAGTTTACCAATCTTACTGCAATTCAGCCGAGTGACATCGCGGACGCCGCCCGTTTTATCCGTCGCCTTGACTTAAACCTGCGACTTCAAGACGCTATTCATATTGCTACCGCAATACGGATTGGAACGACGCTAGCGACGTTTGACGTTAAAATGGCAAAAAGCGCGATGGACTTAGGTTGCTCCGTCCTCGAAATTAAGCAGAATTAGCCATGCCAGACATTGACGCCATCATAATCGGAGCCGGTGTGATCGGCCTTGCAACAGCCGAGGCGCTGTCGCGTTCGGGGCTTTCTGTGATCGTGATTGAGGCGGCAGAGGGCATCGGTACCGTCACCTCATCGCGAAACTCCGAAGTCATTCACGCGGGCATCTATTATCCCGAAGGCAGCCTTAAAGCGCAGCTCTGTGTCGAAGGGCGGCACGCGCTTTACGCATGGTGTGATCAACATCGCGTTCCCTATCGCCGCTCGGGAAAACTGATTGTGGCGACAGACGAGGCGGAACTCTCAGCCATCGCGGCCATCGAGAAGAAAGCGCACAGAAACGGCGTTGAGGATCTGAACCTGATTTCGGCGGGCGAAGCCATACGGCTTGAACCGGCTTTGTCTTGCGTTGGTGCCCTTTTATCGCCGTCAACCGGCATTCTCGACAGCCATTCCTTCATGCTCTCGCTGCAAGGGGATGCGGAAGCCAATGGCGCGGCCTTCGCCTTTCACACGCCTTTCTTGCGTGCCGAAGTTGGCGGCAACGCGATCCATGTGGAAACCGGCGGAGCAGAGCCAATGCGGGTTTCAACCTCAATCCTGATCAATTGCGCTGGGCTTTCCGCCTCAACGGCCGCCAAAGCAATGGATGGGCTGGATTCGGCACATATTCCTGAAACGCTGTATGCAAAGGGCAACTATTTCTCCTTGCGCGGTCGCGCTCCCTTTTCGCATCTGATTTACCCAGCGCCCCACACCCACGGGCTCGGCGTGCATCTCACCCTTGATCTCGGCGGACAGGCCCGCTTTGGCCCAGACGTCGAATGGGTCGAGACCATTGATTACGAGGTCGATCCCACCCGCTCAGAAGGGTTCGATGACGCAATCCGGCGCTATTGGCCGGGCCTGCCCGATCATGCACTCATTCCCGCCTATTCCGGCATTCGCCCAAAAATCTCAGGGCCAAACGATCCGGCGCCCGATTTCCGGATCGATGGTCCTGAAGTCCATGGCATACCCGGCCTCATCAATCTCTTCGGCATGGAAAGCCCAGGCCTTACCTCCTCCTTAGCCATCGCCAACGCTGTCATGCAGAAACTGGCTTGACGATCCGCCTGGCACGCCGAAGGATACAGCCATGATACATCCAACCGATGCGGCTCTTTCCGCCTTTAAATCCGAAGCTTTAGCCCTCATTGGCTTAGCGAATGTCCTATCAGGCGATGACACGTCACTTTATGACGTGGATTTCTGGAAGCAATATGCCGGAAAATCGGCCTTTGTTCTTCGCCCCAACACGACGGCTGACGTAGCAAGCCTCGTGGCGCTCGCTGCTAAACATGGCGTGGCCATTGTACCGCAAGGCGGCAATACGGGGCTCGTGAATGGCGGTATTCCCGATGAATCAGGCAGCGAGGTTGTCCTCTCACTGCAACGGCTTAACCGGATCCGCGCGGTTGACCCGGCGGGTGATTACATCACGGTAGAGGCAGGCGTTATTTTAGCCGAGGTACAAAAGGCAGCCGAGGCCGCAGACAGGCTTTTTCCGCTAGCTTTGGGGGCCGAGGGTTCCTGCCGAATTGGTGGCAACATCGCCACCAATGCGGGCGGCGTCAACGTCTTGCGCTATGGCATGACGCGTGACTTAGTGCTCGGTCTTGAAGTCGTTATGGCGGACGGGTCGATCCTTGATCTCCTCAAACCGCTGCGAAAAGACAATACCGGCTATGATCTCAAGCAGCTTTTCATCGGCTCAGAAGGGACGCTTGGGATTATCACCGCGGCAACCTTGCGGCTGGTGGCACCGGCGCGCGAGCGGGTCACGCTTTGGCTCACGGTCGAGACACCACAATCCGCCGTCGAACTCTTTAGGCATTGTCGCGGCGTTTTTGGCGATCTGATCTCCTCTTTCGAACTGATCAGCTCCTATGGCGTCGAGGCAGCCTGCACCCATCTCCCCGGCGTGCGTCGTCCCGTCTCCGAGCCCCACCCCTGGCATGTTTTGATCGAACTCGCTTGGACCTTCACCACCGGATTGCGAGAGCGAGCCGAAGCAGCCATTGCCGATCTCTTTGAAGAAGGCCGCGTGATCGATGGTGCGATTGCCGAGAACGAAGCCCAACGCCAGATGATGTGGCGCATTCGGGAAGGTCAAAGCGAAGCGACCAGCAAAATCGGCTATGTGGTCCGAAGCGACGTCACCGTCGCCATCTCCGACATTCCCGCGCTCGTGGCGCGGTGTGATGAATTCACTGCCGAATTCGGTCCAGAGGTTGCGGTTCTCCCCTTTGGCCATATTGGGGATGGCAATCTGCACATGAATTTCGTCGTTCCGCGTGAAAAGGCCAAAGAGTTGGCACCGCGTCTCTTTGATCAACTTTTCGCCGAAGTCGATGCGTTGAAAGGCTCGATCAGCGCCGAGCACGGCGTTGGCCGCGCCAAGCGGGATGCCATCGTCTCGCGGAAACCTGAAGGCGCCCTTTCATTGATGCGGCAACTCAAGGTAACGCTTGATCCACAAAGAATTTTGAACCCGGACGTGGTCGTGCGCGTCAATCAAAAAACGGACTAAAGAATTTCCTTCAGAATATTTGCTTTTCGCCCCTGCTATGCCTAGATGCCGCTTAATCTAGTGTGATAACAGCCCTTTTGCGGAATTTGATGGTAATGTCAGTCAAGCCCTTCCTCGCTGCCCTTTTTGGACTTCTTGCGCTTCTAGCCCATCCTATTGATAAGGCTGTTGCTGCGCCGCGTACGGACCTGAACCTTGGCGTCCGTTTAGAGCCTCCGCATCTCGATCCAACAGCTGGTGCTGCCGCAGCAATCGGCGAAATTGGCTACGCCAATATTTTCGAAGGACTGACGCGCATTGACCGCAATGGCCGCGTTCAGCCCGCACTGGCTGCAAGCTGGGAAATCTCGGACGACGGCAAGGTCTATACCTTCCAATTAAGGACCGGCGTCAGTTTCCATGATGGCGCGCCTTTCTCAGCCGATAGCGTCAAATTCTCACTCGATCGGGCGCGCGGTGAAGCCAGCGTTAACCCGCAAAAAGGGCTTTTTGAGCCCATCGACAGCATCGATATCGTCGATCCTGCAACCGTCCAGATAAAACTGAAACGCCCCACAGGCGCCTTTCTTTTCAATTTAGGCTGGCCTGCCGCGATTATGGTATCGTCTACCTCCGCTGATATGAACAAGACCACGCCCGTTGGCACTGGTCCGTTTAAGTTTGTGAGTTGGATGAAAGGTTCGAGCGTTGAGCTCGCTCGGCACGAAACCTATTGGGGCAAGCCTGTAAAACTCGATAAAATTACCTTCAAATTCGTGAGCGATCCAACCGCCGCCTATGCCGCGATGTTGGCAGGCGATATCGACGCGTTCCCCATCTATCCCGCGCCTGAAAACCTCGAACAATTCCGCGCCGATAAACGCTTTTTCGTGGTCGTCGGCAACACCGAGGGCAAGACGATTTTAGCCATCAATAATGGCAAAAAGCCTTTTGACGATATCCGCGTGCGTCAAGCCCTCGCCTTCGCGGTGGATCGCCGCGCCGTGATCGATGGCGCGATGTACGGGATCGGGCAGCCCATCGGCTCGCATTATGCCCCAACCGATCCGGGCTATATCGATCTTACCAGCCAATACGCCTACGACCCCTACCGATCAAAAGCATTGCTGCGCGAAGCGGGCGTCAGCGATTTGAAAATCCGCCTCGTGCTTCCCCCACCCGAATATGCAAGGCGCGGCGGCGAAATCATTGCCCAGCAATTAAAAGCCATCGGCATTACGGTTGAAATCGTACCGGTAGAATGGGCGCAATGGCTGTCTGACGTCTTCAAGGCCAAGAATTACGACCTCACCATCATCTCGCATGTCGAGCCGATGGATCTCGATATCTATGCCCGCGACGACTATTATTTCGACTATCACAACCCCGCCTATAAGGCGCTGATAACGGAGCTTGCCGCAACAACCGACGAAAAGCG
>CANCAR010000204.1 GCA_947374125.1 Hyphomicrobiales bacterium
CCCGGATACAAAATATGCCCAGGTTTTAGTCGAAAAAACGTAACCGTCTTTCGAGCTTTAACGGCGCTGCCCAGAATTTGACCCGTATTGCCGTCAATACCCGACGGAACATCAATCGATAGTACCGGCTTGCCTGATTGGTTTATCGCCAAAACAAGGCTAGCCGCCTCACCCTCAATCGGGCGGACAAGCCCAGCCCCAAACAACCCATCGATCAGGAGATCCGCCTCGGCAGGATCAAACGCTTTGGGCCCATAAACCGCTCCGTCCCACATCGCAGCGGCCATCCCAGCATCGCCTTTAAGCGCCGCTCGGTTGCCAAAAAGAACGATCTGCACCGTATACCCGCGACCCGCCAAAAGGCGAGCGGCCACAAAGCCATCCCCACCATTGTTGCCCGGCCCGCACACCACCGTGATTCGACCACCCGACACGATCATGCCAGCTGCCGCATCGGCTACCGCACGCCCGGCTCGTTCCATCAGCACAAGACTGCGCGTACCCGCCTCGACTGTAAGCTGATCGGCCCGTGCCATTTCGGTCGTTGAGAGAAGTTCGTTCATTTCCATTGGTCCACACTATCCCATGATCCCCAACCTGTTTAAGAATCGTTAGAATGACCTGTCGAATTACGTAGCAAACGCTGATTTCAGACTGCGAATAAATTTTATGCGATTGCCTATATTTTCAGCATTATTTGCAAATTGACGCGTCATCGAACCCGAATTCCCCGTGGCGCAAATTTAAGCATAGTGCTAAATGCCGCTGGTTACCGCGTCCGAATGTCGGGCTCGGCGACAATTTAAGGAAGCTAGGAACTCGAGATGAAGAAAATCGAGGCGATCATCAAGCCGTTCAAGCTCGACGATGTGAAGGAAGCTCTTCAAGACGTCGGCCTGCAGGGCATAACCGTTACTGAAGCCAAAGGTTTCGGTCGGCAAAAGGGACACACGGAGCTCTATCGCGGCGCCGAATATGTTGTCGACTTTTTGCCGAAGGTGAAGATCGAGATCGTGCTGCCCGACGAGCTTGTCGAGCGTGCGGTCAATGCCATTCGCAATGCTGCCCAGACGGGACGCATAGGTGATGGCAAGATTTTTGTATCAACAGTTGAGGAAGCGATCCGCATCCGGACCGGCGAGACCGGTTTAGACGCGATCTGACCTGAAATCTGGGCGACCGCATATTTTTTTAACGAACACACGTTCAACCACAAAGAGGATGCTACCCATGAAGACCGCCAAGGACGTCCTGAAGGCGATTAAGGACAATGACGTCAAGTATGTTGACTTCCGTTTCACCGATCCGCGCGGCAAGTGGCAGCATGTCACCTTTGACCAGACGATGATCGACGAAGAGATTTTTGCTGAAGGCACGATGTTCGACGGCTCTTCGATTGCGGGCTGGAAGGCCATCAACGAGTCCGACATGACGCTGATGCCTGATCCATCCACCGCTCAGATGGACCCGTTCTTTGCAGCGTCAACCATGTCGATCGTCTGCGACATTCTTGAGCCATCGACCGGCCAGCCTTACAACCGCGATCCACGCGGCATGGCCAAGAAGGCAGAAGCCTATCTGAAGTCGACCGGTATCGGCGATACCATCTTTGTGGGCCCAGAAGCTGAATTCTTCATCTTCGACGACGTGAAGTTCATGTCGGACCCGTACAACACCGGCTTCAAGCTCGATTCGTCCGAATTGCCGATCAATGGCGACACGGATTACGAAGGCGGCAATCTTGGCCACCGCATTGCCACCAAGGGCGGTTATTTCCCCGTTCCTCCGCAGGATTCGGCGCAAGACATGCGCGGCGAAATGCTCGCCGCCATGGCATCCATGGGCGTCAAGGTTGAAAAGCATCACCACGAAGTCGCCTCCGCCCAGCACGAACTCGGTATGAAGTTCGACACGCTGACACACATGGCCGACCAGATGCAGATCTACAAATACGCCATCCACAACGTAGCGCAGAGCTATGGCAAGACGGCGACCTTCATGCCAAAGCCGATCTTCGGCGATAACGGCTCGGGCATGCACGTCCATCAGTCGATCTGGAAGAACGGCAAGCCGATCATGGCTGGCAACAAATACGCGGATCTCAGCCAAGAATGCCTGTGGTATATTGGCGGCATCATCAAGCACGCCAAGTCGCTGAACGCGTTCACGAACCCATCGACGAACTCGTATAAGCGTCTGGTTCCAGGCTACGAGGCCCCTGTGTTGCTCGCCTACTCGGCGCGTAACCGTTCGGCTTCCTGCCGTATTCCGTACACGACCAATCCAAAGGCCAAGCGCGTCGAAGTGCGCTTCCCCGATCCGATGGCGAACCCCTACCTCGCCTTCGCCGCCATGCTCATGGCCGGTCTTGACGGCATCACCAACAAGATCGATCCGGGTGCAGCCATGGACAAGGACCTCTACGATTTGCCACCACGCGAATTGAAGAAGATCCCGACCGTCTGCGGTTCACTCCGCGAAGCCCTCGCCAACCTCGACAAGGACCGCGCGTTCTTGAAAGCCGGCGGCGTGTTCAATGACGACTTCATCGACAGCTATATCGAACTCAAGATGCACGACGTCATGCGCTTCGAAATGACCCCGCATCCGGTTGAGTTTACGATGTATTATTCCTACTGAGTGAGTGGGGTGGAGTGATCCGCCCTTCTCGATTGGTTTTAAGAGAGATTAAGCAGGGCTCCGGTGACGGGGCCCTGTTTTTTTGGTTAAATTACTCGTAACTTTTTTCAATCATATTCAAATATAGGAGCAATCTGCAAAGAGCTAAGTTAGGTCAAAAGTCTAGACAGTATTAGGATATTCGGGATTTTAGGATGAAAAAATGGACCGAAGAGCAACTTGTCGAAGTGCTTAGACTTTATTGTAGGACCGAGTTTGGAAAAATCCACAATCGCAATCCATCCATCATCGAATTAGCTAGAAAGCTCGAACGAACGCCAAGCTCCGTATCATTAAAGATGTCAAATTTCGCAGCCCTAGACCCAACAATTGATCGCAAGGGGATGTCAAACTTCAGTGCTCTAGATCGGGAAACGTGGAACAAGTTTTTTGCAAATATCGATGCCTATATAATCGACGAAGCAACGCAAGAACCACATATCGAGAACTCTTCATTTAACGAAGAGCAAGCTGTTTTTGAACTTGATATTCCGTTTAATTTGCGATCCGGCTATGACGTTAATGTCGAAGCTAAACAACGGATTGGGCAATCATTTTTTCGATCTATGGTCATTGCGTCATATGATGGAAAGTGCGCCGCCACGAATGTCGATTCAAATCAACTTCTCGTCGCAAGTCACATCGTCCCTTGGTCAAAAAATAAAAGTGTTCGCCTTGATCCGTCGAATGGAATTTGCCTAAACGCATTATTTGACAGGGCATTTGATAGGGGACTTATATCGTTTTCAGATACCTTCAAAATTTTATATTCAAGTTCATTACCAAAAAATACTAAAATGACATTACAAAGCATGACGAACGGAATTCTTCGATTACCATCAAAATTCCAACCAAATATCGAGTATTTAAAAGAACATCGTGAACAATTCAGATTTGAATAGAATTAATACCTTCCAATATTCGAGATAATTAAATTTAGACCATTTATGATTTAAAAAATATATTCAAAATATAGCCGCAATATCTACTCGTTGGTGCAAAACTCGGATAATATTGACTCTATTTTTGATCAATTTATAAAATATCACATGGGAGCCAACGATAACGCTTCTATAGCCAATACGTATATCATCCCGCATGCGACCTAAATTGGGATGTTCCTGTATTTGCTCCGTGGCGTTAAAAATCGTGCGCAAATAAGTTTCAGCTCTTAATTCGCCCCAATTGTCAGCAGAATATCGCCATATCAATTCAAGATCCGTACGCGCCTTCGGAGAAAAAAGCAGATTGGCCATTACCGAATGACCTCTGAAACCACTCCTTTGCGACGAGACGAAATGAACTCCTCGGCATCAACAGCAATCGGCTCGCCGCTTTCCTCACCTTCAATCAAAGCCGCCCGCAAAGCCTTGAGTTTGACTTCATGATCTTCCAGCAAACGCAGGCCCGCACGGATGACGTCGCTCGCCGAGCCATAGCGGCCCGAATGAATTTGCTTGTCGACAAAATCTGAAAAATGGTCACCAAGGCTGAAGGACGTGTTTTTGGACATGACAAACTAAACCTCGCTTTCGACGAATTTCGTTAGCATATACCAGTTTTTGGTATTTTTGAATATCCGTCAATGGTCCACTTTTGCAGCGTTCACCTCTCTTATGTTGCTAACTTCTTGCCCCCTACGCGGCACTCAACACCTCAGCCACCTCCTCCGGCTTAGCCTCAATCACCCGCAAATAAGACTGCACAGCGGGTGGCGGCATGGTACGCCCGATCTCATATTGCCGAATATTGGCCAGTGGAATACCAAAGCGCGTCGCAAACTCAGACTGGCTAAAACCAAGCCGATGGCGCAATTGGCGGATGCGCCGCCCCATCAAAGCGCGCCTTATATCGGCCTCGCTGACAGCACGATCCTCCGCATCATCCGGGTCAGCCGGAATTGCTATCATAAGCTCGTTGCTCATTTACATTACTCCTACGAACCGAAAGAAACCGCACGACTTCCCCACGATACATGTGAACTGCTTTCCAAAGCCGCCCCTCGACGATACCCAAAGCCTTGTAACGCTCCTCACCGTCTTCGTCCCGAATGGTCGGCAAAATCAGCACGTCAGGGTCATCGAACACGACGTGCCCAAAGGCCAATGACACACCCT
>CANCAR010000205.1 GCA_947374125.1 Hyphomicrobiales bacterium
TGTTTAGTGGATCGGCGGCTGGAGAAGTCAGGCCCGCCGCGACATTGAGTGAATCGGTTGAACAGCATCTTGATGTCTATTTTGCAGGTTTTAAAGGGGATTTACCGCCTCCCGGGTTGTATCATCGGATTTTGCGGGACATTGAGGAACCCCTCATCAATGCTGCGATGGCGGCAACCCGAGGCAACCAGATCAAGGCTGCCGAGCTCTTGGGTGTTAATCGTAATACATTACGCAAAAAAATCCGCGACCTCGACATCCGCATCATCCGGACATTGCGATAGGGTTTTTACGGGATAAGCTCCTTAAACGCCCATTAACATGTGGTCATTTAGCAACACTGTTGCTAGAATGCATCTGTTGTAAGGTTACGCGACTTGATCGAGCTGGCTAGGGTCTCTGCTGAATGGCGCTGATGGGCTTTTTTGGAACGCGTCGTTTAAGTGGGTCACGGAGTGGCGTGCGCCTTTCTGCGGTTTGGCGCAGCGCTTTTGGGGTCGTTATTGTCGCACTTGCCTTAATTTCGGCGTTGGCGACCTTTTTGGTCTTGGCAAACTTCGTTCCTATCGTTCCCACGCGCGATGTTGTGTTTGGGCTTTTTGCTATCAATGGTGTCTTGATCGGCATCTTGTTGCTGATGGTAGGTATTGAGGCTTTTCGGCTCTTTAGAGCCCGCCAAGCGGGTATTGCTGGCTCGGCGCTTCACGTCAGGATTGTTGCGCTTTTTGGTTTTGTTGCTGCGGCACCCGCCGTACTTGTTGCGATTGTTGGATGGCTTACGCTTGAGCGGGGTATCGATATTTCGTTTAGTGGCCAGATCAAGGAATTGTTGCAAACGTCTGTTGGCGTTGCGCGTGCCTACCAAGAGTTTCAATGTCGTGCGATCGGTCGTGAAGTTCGTTTAATGGCGGCCGATATTGGCCAAGCCAAACCCCTTTTTGATCAAAATCCGGCCGTTTTTCGAGAGTTCATGCGTTCGCGCTCCTACTTCTTAGGCTTTTTTGTCGCCGTTATGCTTAAATCCGACGGGACATCACTTGAGCGGATCGATAATGTTTCTGTCCCCGATCTAGCACTGCCAAAAGCTGAGGAGTTTTCGGCAGCCGAAGAATCGGGCGATGGTATTTGCTTGCTGCAAGAAAATACCAATATTTTCAGGGCTTTGGTGAAGGTTCCTGAATTTGAAAATCACTTCTTAATGGTAGCCCGTACGATTGATCCTAAGGCCCTTCAGTTTCCGCAGCAGGCTGAATTGGCCGTGCGCTACTATGATGCGCTTGCGAACCAGAAACTTGGCGTCCAAATTGCGTTTGCCAGTATGTATGCCCTGATTTCGGTCATTTTATTGCTATCTGCCGTTTGGATCGGTCTTAGTTTCGCTAATTGGCTGGTCGCTCCGATTAGGCGACTTATTTTTGCAACCGATCAAGTGGCGACTGGAAATTATGACGTCCGCGTACCCGTAACTGGCAATGAAGGGGATCTGGGCCATCTTGGTGCGACATTTAATAAAATGGCCGCAGAGCTCAGTCATCAGACGGAAGATCTGCAAGCGGCGAATACTCTAATGGATAGCCGCCGTCGCTTTACAGAGGCGGTTTTGTCCGGCGTATCGGCAGGTGTCATTGGGCTCGACGCAGAGGGGCGTGTGACGGTGCTAAACCCCTCCGCCGAACAATTACTGGGTGAGGCATCCGCTTCGTTATTTGGCCAGCCGCTTGCCATCGCAATTCCGGCTTTTGCCGAATTTATTTCGGCAGACTTGATTGACCGCGGCCGTGCGGTGCAAGGCCAAATTGCTTTCGGCGATGCGGGGCGCGAACGGACGCTTACTGTGCGAGTAACTAGCGAGCAGGCCAGTGGAGATCAACGCGGCGCGATCGTGACGCTTGATGACATTACTGATTTGGTGAGCGCGCAGCGGACCTCGGCTTGGGCTGATGTTGCTCGCCGCATTGCCCATGAAATCAAAAATCCGCTCACTCCTATCCAGCTCTCAGCGGAGCGTATTCGCCGGAAATATGGGAAGGTGATCACGACGGATCGCGAGATTTTTGATCAATGTACCGACACGATCATTCGGCAGGTCGATGACATCAAGCGTATGGTGGACGAATTCTCGTCGTTTGCCCGAATGCCTAAACCTCTGCCGGAGATGGATGATGTCGCGAGCGTTATTCGTCAGGTCCTGTTTTTGATGCGGGTGGCTCACTCGGATATTGAATTCCGCGATGGCCTTCCGCCAACTTTGCCTAAAGCCAGTTTTGACAGACGGCTGATTTCGCAGGCGCTGACCAATATCGTCAAGAACGCGACGGAGGCCATCATGGCGGTTCCTATGGCTGAGCGCGGCGAAGGTCGGATCGACGTCTCTGTCGACCTATCTGATCCTGACATTTTAGCGATCGACGTGACCGATAACGGCAAAGGGTTCCCTATCGAAAGTCGGCAACGTTTGCTTGAGCCCTATATGACGACGCGGGCAGGGGGGACTGGCTTAGGACTAGCCATCGTTGGCAAGATTCTTGAAGAGCATGGCGGTGGCGTGGCGCTGCTTGATCGTCTCGATGGGGCGCGTGGTGCTCGTGTTCGGCTTTGGTTTCCCATTGCCAAGCTGGACGAGGAAAAACTTCAGACTATGAGGCAGGCGCAATGAGTGCGGATATTCTGATTGTTGATGATGAGGCTGATATTCGCGACCTTGTTGCCGGAATATTAGAAGATGAAGGCTTTAAATGCCGCACGGCAGCGGACGCAGATTCGGCATTGGGCGAGATTTCAGCTCGCCGCCCCAATCTCCTGTTTCTTGATATCTGGATCCAAGGATCGCGGCTTGATGGGTTGCAATTGCTCGATCTCGTCAAGGAGCAAAACCCGGATCTTCCGGTCGTGATGATTTCGGGCCACGGCAATATCGAAACCGCGGTTTCGGCGATCAAACGAGGGGCTTATGACTTCATCGAAAAGCCATTTAAAGCTGATCGGCTGTTGTTGGTAGCAGAGCGTGCGCTTGAGACATACCGCTTGAAGCGGGAGGTTCGCGAACTCCGCTTTAAAGCACCACAAGCATCCGAATTGATTGGTCGCTCAACGCCGATGAACCAATTGCGTCAGGCCGTAGAACGCGTCGCTGCGAGCAACGCCAGGGTCATGATTGTTGGGCCTTCGGGGTCAGGCAAGGAAATGGTCGCGCGGATGATTCACGCGGCGTCTGATCGTGCATCCGGTCCCTTTATTGCGTTGAATACGTCCTCCATAGCGCCTGAAGCAATGGAGGCAGAACTTTTTGGCGTCGAGGATGGGGCGGCTGGGCCTAACCGAATTGGTGCGTTAGAGGAAGCGCATGGTGGCACTCTCTACCTCGACGAAGTTGCCGATATGCCGAAAGAAGCGCAGGGCAAAGTTTTGCGCGTTTTGATTGATCAGGCGTTTCAACGGCTGGGTGGAACTAAAAAAGTCGCCGTCGATGTGCGAATGGTATCCTCGACGTCGCGTGATCTTTTGGGTGAGGTGCAATCGGGTCGCTTTCGTGAAGATTTATTGCATAGACTCAATGTTGTGCCGGTTCGGGTCCCGCCTCTATCGGAGCGGCGCGAAGACATTGCTGAGTTAATAAGCCACTTCATGGAACAGATTGCGCGGTCAACAGGTTTGGCTCAACGGCCTGTAGCGGAGGATGCTCTCGCCGTCTTGCAGGCGCATGATTGGCCAGGAAATGTTCGTCAATTGCGTAACAGCGTGGAACGATTATTGATTATGGCTGGAGGCGAACCGGGCTCTATCATCACGGCCGATTTACTGCCCGCCGATGTTGGCGCTTCTGTCCCATCCTTGCCTGGCGGGCAGGGCGGCGAAAAGCTGATGGCCATGCCATTGAGGGAGGCGCGCGAGATATTTGAACGCGAATATCTTGTCGCGCAGATCAACCGGTTTGGTGGCAATATTTCCCGGACCGCCGAATTTGTTGATATGGAGCGGTCCGCCCTTCATCGTAAACTGAAATCACTTGGCGTAGGTTGAAGATTTTGATCGGATTGACTATGTATATTATGCGTTGAGTTGATTATATCAGACGACCGTCGTTTGTGTTTGTGTTGCCGGTCGGATTTTCAAGACGCTAAGAATGAACAAAAAACTAGCCCGTGAGCCGCACTGCTCCGGTTAAAAAAAGAAGAGGCAAAAATGGCAAGCGAACGCGCGCAAAATTTGCAAGACACGTTTTTAAATCAAGTCCGCAAAAGCAAGATCCCTCTAACGATTTTTCTCGTCAATGGAGTCAAATTGCAGGGTGTTGTCACCTGGTTCGATAATTTTTGCTTATTGCTTAGGCGTGATGGGCATTCCCAGCTTGTCTACAAGCATGCGATATCGACGATCATGCCTGGCTCACCGGTGACGCTTTTTGACCCGACGGATGAAACCGGCGCGGTTTTGAAAGACTGAGTTGGGTAAAGAATACTCCACCTCAGACCGATTTACCGTCGGCGCGGAAGCGGCTACAAAAGACATCTCCGTCGGCACCCGGACACTCGTGATTGGTCCCTACCTCACGAGTCGCGCTGCCGCGCGTCGTGCAGCGACCGGGTCGCCAGAAAGCAATCTGCGCGAGTTTGAGGCAAGGATTGACGAGGCAGCCGGTTTAGCGGCGGCGATTGATATTCAGGTCGTGACAGCGATGGTGGTGCCGATTGCTGCGCCTAGGCCCGCTACCTTTATCGGTAGCGGAAAAATGGAAGAATTGCACCAGCTTGTTGAAGCGGAGGATATCTCGCTCGTCGTCGTT
>CANCAR010000206.1 GCA_947374125.1 Hyphomicrobiales bacterium
ATCGCGCGGATGGCTTCGGCCGCTGTCGTGTTGTCGATCCGGAGCAGGCGACCGAGTTTGGTGTCCCGCGCCACCGAGTCGGACGGGAAGTTCACATCGGCGATCACAAGGTCGTCGCCATGGCCCATCGCGCGCAGTGCGTACAGCACATCAGCGTTAAGTAGCGGATTAATGTTCTTGAGCATCTCAAACCCTCCCCTGAATATCGAAAGTGCCTTCCCGATTACCGTATTTGCTTTGATGAAAACGATATCGAAAAATGTGTTTCGTGTACTCTAAACGGTCCCTTGATGATCGCAAAGCGGCTTAGCACTATCTGAGCGGGTTATTCACCGTAAGGGATCCAAATATTTTTTACTTCAACTGCATGATGGAGAAATAATTCGCCTTCGGAAGATTTCGGATCATACCAATCCGTCTGAAGTCCGTAATCAACAAGCGTTCGCTTCAAGTTTCCAGTAGAAAGCTTCTCTACCTCAGTAGAAATTTCTTTTTGACCATAGGCCCAGACGGTATCCACATCGTCGTGCTGCGCCAGTACCTTGGCGAGCGGCAAGGACGCACCCGTCACGATATTGATCACGCCTGCTGGAATATCTGATGTTTCAAGCACTTGGTAGAGCGTGGTTGCCGCCAAAGCGTGCCGTTCGCTCGGTACGGCAACCACACGGTTACCCATCGCCACCAGCGGCGCAACGAGGCTAATAAAGGCCAGAAGAGGAGCCTCATCGGGGCAAATTACCCCTGCAACACCAAGGGGTTCCTTCATCGCGAGCGCCACACCGCGAAGGGGTGGCGTATGCACCGTTCCCTCAAATTTATCCGCCCAAGCCCCATAAGTGAACAATCGGCGCACCGAAGCTTCGACTTCCACCTTCGCTAAGGCGTTCGAGATGCCGGTCATGTCACTGATTATACTGGTAAAATCTTCAGCCCGGCTCGACAGATTTTCAGCCCAATAATAGAGAATTTGCGCTCGGTTATGGCTCGTGGCGCTAGCCCATCCTTCGGCATTACGCGCCGCAGCCACCGCGTTTCGAATATCTTTACGATTACCTTCGCCAACCTCGCCTAATACTTTTCCCTTAGGCGAAAGTATGGCGCGGGAATAATTGCCGTCGGGTCTGACCTGCTTGCCACCGATGAACAGTTTTGCCGTTTGATCAACCGGCGGAACCTCAAATCCATATGTTGTTTCAACGCTCTCCGGTCCAATCAGTAGCGCTTTGCGCGGTTTGCGCTTTGCCCAGGCCGTGGGTTTAAGATAGGCATAAGCGCCTTCTTTCCCGCCCTCGCGACCAAAGCCGGACTCCCGATATCCACCAAACCCAACGGACGCATCAAACAGATTGGTGGCATTTACCCACACCACGCCAGCCTTTAATTTCGGAGCAATATCAAGCGCTAAGCCGATGGTTTCGCTCCATACGCTGGCCGCTAATCCATACCGCGTATTGTTCGCCAACATCACCGCCTCGTCCGGCGTTCTAAAGGTCATCGCAACTAAAACGGGACCAAAAATCTCCTCGGTAACAACGGTCGAAGATGGAAACACATTAGTCAGAAGGGTAGGAGGGTAAAAACAACCCGTAGGTGAAGGTTTAATCGGCGATTGGTAAATATCAGCGCCTTCGGACACACCTTTTTCGACAAGTTTTGTTATGCGCTCCAACTGCCCCGGCGAGATGATCGCGCCCATATCGATGGCTTTGTCGAGTGGATCACCAATACGTAGCGAAGCCATTCTAAGCTTTAGTTTATCTATGAAGCGTTCGGCAATACCTTCTTGCAGTAAAAGCCGCGATCCAGCACAACACACTTGGCCCTGATTGAACCAAATCGCATCCACGACGCCTTCGATCGCACCATCCAAGTCAGCATCATCAAAGACAATGAAGGGGGACTTTCCACCGAGTTCAAGTGTTAGCGATTTGCCGCTTCCAGCGGTACGCTCCCGAATGATCCGGCCCACATCGGTTGAACCAGTAAAGGCAATTTTATCGACAGACGGATGCTCAACAAGTGCTGAACCTGTATTACCATCACCGGTTACAATATTTAGAACACCTTCTGGAAGTCCTGCTTTATTTGCAAGCTCGGCAAACAGAAGGGCTGTTAGTGGCGTGAACTCTGCTGGTTTGAGTACAACCGTATTGCCTAACGCCAAAGCGGGAGCAATTTTCCAAGCCAACATGAGTAACGGGAAGTTCCATGGAATAATCTGCCCAATAACACCAATGGACTCATAGTCCGGAAACATAGAGTCTTGTAGTTGAGCCCATCCCGCATGATGATAAAAATGCCGCGCAACAAGCGGAATATCAATATCACGCGTTTCCCGGATAGGCTTACCATTATCAAGCGATTCCAATACGCTAAATAACCGTGCATGCCGCTGAACCATTCTTGCGAGCGCATAAAGATGCCTCGCGCGACCATGCCCCCCCAGCTTCTGCCAATGCCCAAGTGCCAAACGAGCAGCTTTTACCGCCTTATCGACGTCCTCACCCGAGCCTTGGGTTACCTGCGCAAGCAGCTTTCCCGTTGCCGGTTCCACGGTCTCAAAATGGGTCGAAGATGGACTATTTTGCCATTTTCCACCAATAAAATGCCCAAATTTGGCAGAATGGGCAGCGATCCATGCCCGCGCCTCCGTATCGGCCTCGGGCGCAGTCCCGTAATCCATGGTCTCGAAATAGCTGGAAACGCTCATCAGATCAGCCTGCCGCATGGCGGTTGAAGGCCGAATATCGGCCGGTTACATGGTGCTCAAGCTGGCGCTCGATATCGGCTAGCAAGCTCGAAGCGCCCACGCGAAACAGATCCGCCTCTAGCCATTCACGGCCTAGCTCTTCTTTCATAAGGAATTGATAATTAAGCACATCTTTGGCCGCACTTATTCCGCCAGCCGGTTTGAATCCGACTTTAACTCCGGTTAAATGCTCGTATTCGCGGATCATACGCAACATGACAAGCGTAACAGGGAGCGTCGCGTTGGCGGTTTCTTTGCCGGTTGATGTTTTGATAAAGTCTGCACCCGCCATCATGCAAACCATTGAGGCTTTTGCGACGTTTCGTAGGGTTTTTATGTCCCCGGTCGCTAGAATAGCCTTAACATGTGCACTTCCGCAGGCCTGACGAAAATCACGCATTTCGTTGTAAAGTGCCTGCCAATTACCCGTTAATACATGTTCCCGTGTAATAACAATATCGATCTCTTCGGCACCATCTTTCACGGAAGCTTCAATTTCCCGGAGTTTTAAATCGTGGGGAATGAGCCCCGCCGGAAATCCCGTCGATACGGCTGCTACCGGAATCCCCGATCCTGCAAGAGCCTCAACCGCCGTCGCTACAAATCGATGATAGACGCATACGGCACCCGTCCGGATTTTTGCATCCTGCATACCGAGAGCAACCAGAATATCGTCGCGAACAGGCCTAATTGCCTTGGCGCAGAGGCGTTTTACTCTTCCACTCGTGTCGTCGCCTGCCAAAGTGGTTAGATCAATGCAGGTTAGCGCTTTAAGCAGCCACGCGGCCTGCGCGTCTTTTTTAACCGTACGCCGTCCCGGTAGCGTCGCGGTTCTACGCTCTACCGCCGATAAATTAACCCGAATGTCATCAATCCAGCCAAGTTCCAGTGGACGCGGCTCGTTGCGTGCCCGGAACTCATGGCGCAAAGGTGAAATGGGATGGATCGTTGCCTGAATGGTCATGATGAAGACTGGTACGGTTGCTCTTAAATTCTGTCAATTAATGGTTACGAAGCGCGGTCGGGCCTTGCGTTATGCGCGGCCATCGAAGGATAGTTAGCTTAGCAGCTTTATAAAGAGTGGAGGAAATGTACATGCCTGATTTTCCTATCGTCGATTCCCATGTGCATCTCTACGATATTGAAAAACTTCAATATTCTTGGATGAAGAATGTTCCTAGTCTTAACCATACCACGGTCGTTAAAGACTTTGACGACGCAAGAGGTAAAGTCGAAGTTGAGGGTATCGTCTTTGTTGAGGTCGACGTCGATCCGGGCCTGCATATTGAAGAAGCGAAGTTTGTTGCCGGACTGGCTGAAAAAGACCAGAGACTTGCAGGAATTGTCGCTCATGTGCCGGTTGAGAGGGGTATGGAGATTGAAGCCGATCTTAAAAAACTCAAAGAAATAAAAGGGGTTAAGGGAGTTCGCCGCTTGATCCAAGGCGAAGCCGATCCCTCAATGTGTATCGCGCCCGGATTTGTCGATGGTGTACGCTTATTGGCAAAATACGAGATGAGCTTTGAGATATGTATAAAGCACTTTCAGCTAGTCTACGCGCAGGAATTGATACGTAAATGCCCGGACGTACGATTTGTTCTCGACCACATCGCTAAACCGGATATCAAACATGGTCTCGTTGAACCGTGGAAAAGCCAAATCCGTGACCTAGCCAAATTTCCGAATGTCGTTTGTAAAATTTCCGGAGTCGCCACAGAAGCCGACCATCAACATTGGACGAGAGAACAGCTTCGACCCTATATTGAGCATTCGATCGACAGTTTCGGCTTCGACAGGGTAATGTTTGGCAGCGACTGGACAGTTGCCACATTGGCGTTGGACTATCCAAGCTGGGTCGACATTCTTGACGACGTACTCGCGAAAGCTAGCTCAGGTGAAAAGCAGCAATTCTGGCGGGGAACTGCGATCAACACCTATCGCCTTCCGTTCGATTGACGAAGGGAGCCTTGCATTAA
>CANCAR010000207.1 GCA_947374125.1 Hyphomicrobiales bacterium
GTGAATTATCAAATGCCTTTGAGCTTGATCGAATCCGGACACCAATTGTCGCCTGCGGCATTGATGTCACGCCACAGGCGGCAGCCGATGCAATCCGAGCCGGCGCGAAAGAGTTTATTCCCCTGCCACCGGACCCGGAATTGATTGCCGCAATTATTGAGGCTGTTGCCAATGATCGGCGATCGATCATTTTTCGTGATCCCGTGATGGAAAAGACGGTGAAAATGGCCGAGACCTTTGCCCGCTCGGAGGCATCGGTTTTAATTTCAGGTGAAAGTGGCACCGGCAAGGAAGTCATTGCGCGCTATCTCCACGAACGCTCGCGCCGTGCTACAAAGCCGTTCATCTCGGTCAATTGCGCCGCCATTCCGGACGCTTTGCTTGAATCGGAATTGTTCGGTCACGAGAAGGGCGCTTTCACGGGTGCAACCGCTCGACGCATTGGAAAGTTCGAAGAGGCAGATGGCGGCACGCTCTTGCTCGACGAAATCTCGGAAATGGATGTTAGGCTGCAAGCCAAGCTGCTGCGCGCCTTGCAAGAACGCGTGATCGACCGCGTGGGCGGCTCAAAGCCCGTGGCGGTCAATATTCGAATTCTGGCAACGTCGAATCGCCATCTTGCGGATGAAGTCGCAAAGGGAACGTTTCGCGAAGATTTGTTCTATCGGCTCAATGTTGTCAGTTTAAAAATTCCTTCATTACGCGAAAGGCCGCAGGATATTCTGGCGCTGGCCAGTCATTTCGCCGAAAAATATGCCGATTTGAACGGTTTACCACGGCTTAAACTTTCCGCCGACGCGAAGCGATTGCTGTTAGGCGCAGCATGGAAAGGCAATGTTCGCGAGCTTGAAAACACCATTCACCGCGCTGTATTGCTGGCCTCCGGGGAGGAAATCGGTACTGATGCCATCATGCTCGATTCGGCGACTTCCTTTGAACGCGGCCTTGGCGATCCTGTAGCAAAGGCACTTCAAACTGCGGAAAGCCTGACGCGGTCCTTGGTTGGTAAGACCGTTGGTGAAGTCGAACAGCAATTGATTTTGGATACGCTTGACCATTGCCTCGGCAATCGAACGCATGCCGCCAAAATTCTTGGGATCTCGATTCGGACATTGCGGAACAAGCTTAACGAATATGTTGCTGTTGGCACGGCACTTCCAGATGCGAGCGGATAACATTCCGCCTTTATGCGGCTGGATAGTATTCTCCGAGCAGGTAGCGCCAGATGGCGCGCGCGGATCTTTCCTCCCGGTTGGCCGCCTGTTCGATTGCATATTGGGCAATCAAGTAAGCAAACGCCGCCTTTTCTTCGAAGTCACCGGTTCTTATGATGGGCTCTTCAACGCCAGCAATCGTCCATGATTCTCGACTTCTTTCCTGATTGGCCATAAAGGAAAAAAAATCACGCAAGAGGCAATCCTGATAGTATGGAGGTTTGAGGCGGTGAACGGCCTTTGAGATGAATTTCAGTGCCAAAGCATCAATCAAGAGACCGGAGATAGGCACAGAATGAACCTTGCGCCAGATACGTACGACCCGGCAAACCATCAAAAAATTTTCCCGCTCAATCGGATCAAGTCGAGAAATAGCGTTGCAGCCGACCATTGGATTGATCTGTCTAAGGCTATCGGGGAATATTTCATCCGGATAGCCCATCTCACCCGATCTCATTCGATAACAAGGCATGATGTTAATCACAGTGCTTCTATCGATGGGAATGGCTACGGAATGGCTAAGAGGTCGAAATTCGGCGTTTGGAAAATAAGTCATCAAGCGACGATAAAAGGCTCGCAATTTTGCTTCACTTCGTGCGGCATTCGTGGCGGCTTGATCGCGAATGAACCGTCCAGGCAATTCATAGGCGATATTGTAATCACTGATACCCTTAACAGCCGTTCCACGGGTCCATGAACCGAGCAACACAACGCGCGATAAATCCCGCTCGTTTTGCCAATAATAGGTATCAAGCGGCCGAATGATCGGTGCAGCCAGATCGTGAAATCGGTCGATGCCGCTCGCAGTTTTCGCGAGATGCACCCTTAAATCCCGAAAACTATCAACCACTAGACTGTTGTACATGGAAGCGCCGCCTTTCATTCGAGCGGTAGCATAGCCTTAGGGAAGTATATTTTCCGTTACGTCAATTTAAGGCGGCCAATTTTACTTTTTGCTAACCATGATCCGTCAGGCTCTACCAAGAGAATCGCAGATGCGCGGTTCTAGACGGCAAGGGCCAGCGCGTAATGAGCAATATCGAAACATCGCCACCGGTGAACGCCATCCGCGCAATTGGCAATTTTATGCAAATGCAACGGCTTGGCCAAATCGGGAAGCTCGGTCAGCGCTCGGATCTCCTATTAGCGGTTGCGGTGATGGGCATCATTGTGCTCCTGATCGTGCCGCTGCCCGCGATGATCCTCGATCTGATGCTCGCGGTATCTATTACTTTCTCGGTGCTAATCCTGCTAACAGCATTGTTTATTGAAACACCGCTTGAGTTTTCGGCGTTTCCAACGGTTCTGTTGATTGCGACCATGTTGCGTCTAGCGCTCAATGTGGCCACCACTCGGCTTATTTTATCCAATGGCCATAAAGGCCCGTCAGCCGCTGGGCATGTCATTGAGGCGTTCGGCAATTTCGTGATGAGCGGCAATTTCGTCATTGGAATTGTCGTCTTTGCGATTTTGTTGATCGTGAATTTTATCGTGATCACGAAGGGTTCGGGGCGAATTGCCGAGGTTGCGGCACGCTTTACGCTGGATGCTATGCCGGGCAAGCAAATGGCGATCGACGCCGAACTGGCGGCAGGCCATATTGATGAAAAGACCGCACGGACTCGGCGCAAGACGCTCGAAGATGAATCCTCCTTCTTCGGCGCGATGGACGGTGCGTCCAAATTTGTGCGCGGCGATGCGGTCGCTGGCCTCTTGATCACCTTTATCAACATTATCGGCGGGATCGTTATTGGTGTCGCGCAAGAGGGCTTAAGTTTCTCGGCGGCGGCCAAAACCTATACGTTGTTAACCGTTGGTGACGGCGTGGTATCGCAAATTCCAGCGCTGATCGTTTCGACCGCAGCCGGTATGTTGGTGTCAAAAGCTGGCGTTTCGGGTGCTGCGGATAAAGCGCTTGTCAAGCAATTGGCGACCATGCCTAAAGCGTTGGGACTATCTGCAGGCGTCGTTGGTCTCATGGCTTTTTTACCCGGCATACCCTTTTTACCCTTCATGGGGCTTGGCGTTGGGCTTGGACTTCTCGCGCGTAACCTTAAGCCACGCATCACGACAGATGACGGTGGGTCAGAAATAAACTCGGGTGAGGGCATGTCAGCGGGCGTTTCACCGATTGAGGCCGAAAACCAAGCGTTAAGCGAAGCAAAACGGCTCGACGAGCTTAGGATCGAAATCGGCTATGCGCTGATGCCCCTGATTAACGGTGGAACGAGCGAAGATCGATTAACCGAGCAAATCAAGGCACTGCGGCGTACTTTGGCCGGTGAAATGGGCTTTGTGATGCCGTCTGTTCGGATTCTCGACAATGTAATGCTGCCAGGCAATGTCTATTCTATCCGGTTGAAGGAAATTGAGGCCGGAACGGGCCAAGTCTATCCCGGCCAGTTTATGGCCATGGACCCTACTGGCGCACAGGTGAAACTACCCGGCCTCCAAATGCTGGAGCCCACCTTCGGCTTACCTGCTACTTGGATCGAAAGCCCGCTTAAGGAAGATGCGCAATTGCGCGGCTATACGGTGGTGGACGCATCGACGGTTGTGACAACGCATCTCACCGAAATCATCAAGGCGAACATTGGCGAGCTGTTAGGGTATGCGGATGTCCAAAAACTGATCCGTGACTTGCCAAAGGAACATAGTGATCTTGTGAAGGAGATCGTACCTTCGCAAATTCCGATGACGACTATTCAGCGGGTATTGCAGGCTTTGTTGGCCGAGCGGGTCTCCATCCGCGATCTGGGCACCATCATCGAGGGCATTGCTGAAGCGGCGGGGGTTACGAAAAGCACGCGCGATATTGTTGAAATTGTACGCCAAAGGTTATCCCGCCAGCTCTGTGCGCAATTCACCAACGCGCAAGGCCAACTTCCGATGATTGTGCTCTCACCACATTGGGAGACCTTGTTCGCGGAGGCCATCGTCGGCCACGGCGAAGACCGTCATCTGGCAATGCAACCTTCCAAACTGACCGAATTCGCCAATGTGGTCCGTGACCGGTTCGACGAAGCGGCGCGGGAAGGCGAAATGCCAGTTCTGGTCACATCGGCACATGCAAGACCGTTCGTTAGAGCCATTGTTGAGCGGTTCCGGCGCGAAACACCGGTGCTTTCGCAAGCCGAAATTCATTTGCGGACGCGGCTTAAAACGGTCAGTTCGATTTAGACCCGTTTGCGGATCACATCCGCCAAGCGTTGGCGCTCGAAAATCAACACAACGAAGCAGGCGAAAACCAGCGGAATTAACAGGTACAGCAACCGGAAGACCAGAAGCGCCGCGATCACATCCGCTTGATCAACGCCCGGCAGAGATTTAACAAAAACGAGCTCCAAAACACCCAAGCCACCCGGCGCATGGGACAAAAGTGCTGCTGAAAAAGATGCCAAAAAGGCACCTAGGACGGCCAAGAAACTCACTCCGTCACCCGAAGGAAGCGCAAAATAAATGATCCCAGCGGCACCCAAAAGTTCAATCGGCGCCGCTAATAATTGCCGC
>CANCAR010000208.1 GCA_947374125.1 Hyphomicrobiales bacterium
AGAGCAACGGTTTTGTAAACCGTAGGTCACCTGTTCGATTCAGGTAACCGGCACCAGTCTTTTTAGGGTGGTAGCGGCCCGTTTCGTATTTTTCCTTCGGTATCCGTCCCATCATGCCTTAGGCAGCGCCGTCAGTTAAATTCTGATTATGAATTTAACTCAATCAGAAAATGCTCCCCGAGCCTATCGCCTTTATGATTTCGCTTTCCGCGCTTTGCGGACTGCGCGGATTGACCGTGCACTTAATTTTGTTGGAGGAGCGCGGGGCATTATCTTTGCGCTTCATCGGGTGCGCCCGTATACGGAAAAATCCTTCCAGCCGAATATCGGGCTCGAGATTACGCCCGATTTTTTAGATGCCGCCATCAGCCACACGAAAGCACGTGGGCTCACCTTTGTCTCGATGGATGAGGCTCTGACGCGGCTTTATGACAAAAAGGGCGATAATTTCGCGGTTATTACACTGGATGACGGGTACCGTGACACGCTTGAACACGCGTTACCGATCTTTCAAAAGCACCAAGCACCGGCCACCGTTTATGTGACATCGGGCTTTGCTGACCAGAATAGACCTCTTTGGTGGTTGACGCTTGAGGAGGCGATCCGGAGCGCTCCCTCCATTCTGTTCCCTGATCCCAATGGTACGGTTGGATTTGCGACCGATACGCCGCGTCGGAAACAGGCGGCATTCGAGCAGATCCGTACGCTCGTAGTCAAATATCCGCCCGACCTCATCCGTGAGACGGTCTTAGACCTCGCGCGTCAAGCAGGCATTGATGAGATAGCCTTGTGCCGAAAGGCCTGCCTCGGGTGGAGCGAAGTGGCAGATCTCGCGAAAGATCCGCTGATAACCATCGGCGCACATACCTTGAGCCATCCCGTGTTGGCCCGTTGCGATCCGAAAGACGCCGTCATCGAAATGGCGCGCTCGCGCGCCACGATTGAAGAACAGATCGGACGCCCCGTTCGGCATATTGCCTATCCTAATGGCGACCCGGCATCCGCCGGGCAACGCGAGTTTTTAATGGCGAAAGCGTTGGGTTTTGCTTCCGCCACAACCACCCGTCCGGGTCTTGTCTACTCCCAACACACCAAATGGACGACAGCGCTCCCAAGAGTTTCCTTGAATGGATTTTTTCAAACCATCGAGCAACTCGACACGATGTTAACGGGAGCTCCCTTTCTGCTGCGCAATTTTGGCGCACGCCTGAATGTCTCTTAAAGGGGCTAGTACACGATGCGGTATAAACGATCGGAAAAGGTAACCCAAGAAACCAAACACCTCACCGCTAGCCAAGCAAATGGACGGTCGTCGGTGATAATGCCATGGCAAACCGCGCCTGATTTTCCCTATGATCCCCATATTACGGAAAAGGCGACTGCACCCGCACCGAACCAGACTTTTACCGATCAGTCGTTAATTGAGCATGTTAGGGCCGCCGCGCGCCGAGATGGAGGCAAAATTGCCATTGATGATGGGACCGAAAAAATCTCCTATGAGGAGCTTATTGTTCGCGCAGAAAAACTTGCGGCGCGGCTTTTAAAGGCAACCTTCCCCAATGAGGCGATCGGTCTGCTTTTGCCGAACTCGGTTGGCTTGCATCTCTCAATTCTAGCTTGCCTTGCCGCTGGGCGGCCTTACATCGCGATGGACCTTAGCAGTCCGCCAAGCCGCAACCGCCTCATCCTGCAGCGTTCGGGATTGCGCACCATCATCATGGATGCCTCGTTGAACGAGGTGACAAAGGACATTCCGGAGGGCATCCAACGGATCAACCTAAGGCAAGAAAGCAACGAGAAGTGGAACAATCGGCATGAGTCAGCGCCACCTTCGACCGACAGGCCGGCTGTCATCTTGTTTACCTCTGGCAGCACGGGGGAACCCAAGGGCGTTGTTAACAGCGAACGGGCGGTTCTCGAACGCGCGCGTCAATACATCGTATCGGGCGGCTTAGATGCTTCCGACGTGTTCTTACCCCTTAGCTCAGCCTGTACAATCGCTGGTACGCGCGAATGTTTTACGGCCCTTTCTCTCGGCGCCACCCTGATCATCGCCAGCCCCGAGGGTACGGGACTGCATGGGATACGTGATCAAATCCTTTTGAAAAAAGTCACCGTGCTGAATGGCGTGCCTGCCGTTTTGCGAGCACTCATGGCGTCGACCACGCCCGAGACAAGGGACTTCGCTTCGATCAATATGATTAGGGTTGGTGGCGACCGCGTGCTTTGGACCGATATTGATCTGTTTCGAGCCGTCTGCGGCGAAAAGTGCCGCATTCAAGCTGGCTATTCATCGACGGAGACAACAGCAACCTACTGGGAAGTTCCGAAGGATATCCAAACCAGAGGCGAAACGGTCGCGGCTGGATATCTGCACTCTTCGGTTGCTTATCGGATTCTGACGGATGAGGGCCAAGATGCAGATTTAGGCCAAGAAGGTGAGCTCGTGATCAAAAGTCCCTTTGTTGCGCTGGGGCTCTGGCAGGAGGGACATCTGATTGAGGGCGCGATGAAGTCGGATTCGTCCGATCCAACGCAGCGGATTTTTCACACGGGAGATCTTGTGCGGCAGCTCTCGTCCGGGTTGATCGAGATTGTTGGCCGAAAGGACCGACAGGTCAAAATCAATGGAAAGCGCGTTGAGCCAACAGAGCTCGAAGTTGGATTGCGGAAGATGGATGGTATCTTAGATGCCGCTGTGATTGCTGTGCGCGATGCGGATTCGACCAAACTTATCGCCTTCGTCGTCCTCGACGAGCGCATGAGATCGACTATCGACTGGGATACGCAGCTTCGGCTTGGCTTGCGTGAAACGCTTCCAGCGATGTTGAACCCCTCACGCCTCCACTCCCTTGCCCAAATTCCGCGCCTGCCCAGCGGCAAACAAGATACTGTCTCCCTAACCGCCCTTGATCAGACGCTGGCGCATCAGGATGATGCACGGACGGTACCGATTTGTCCTGTTAAGAGTGATGGCGACATCGAGGGAGCGGTTTACCGTGCTTGGCGCGCCGTGCTTGGCGGAGAGGCCCTTCGCGAGGACCGCAGTTGGGATGAATCGGGCGGGGATTCCCTGTCGCTGCTTCGGTTTATATTTCTACTTGAAAATGACCTCGGCCGTAACTTGGCTTTGTCCACGTTCCGGATGGATATGCGGCCGACCGATGTCACGACGCTTTTGAGCCAAGACGTCAGCACGCATTCCCCAAATAAGCAGGCCTCCGATAAGCCAACCCTGTTTATATTTCCGGGACTTACCGGCGACAGCCCGAGCTTAGCATCATTCCGAAATGATCTCTTCGAACACGCCAGAGTGGTGCTGATCGATTATCCGGATTGGCGAGCCATGGCTCTTGGTGCGGAGTGTATTTCCGATCTGGTCGAAGCGGGATTGTCTGTTATTCGGCGCGAGGCACCGGAGGGACGTCTCTTCTTGATCGGCTATTCTTTGGGCGGCGCGGTGGTCTTTGATGCCGCCGCAACGCTTTTGGAAGAAGGCAGAGAGATTGCCCTTCTTGGCATTCTGGACAACAACCTCCATCCAAGTGAAACAAGCAGCGGTCATCTGATACCGAGACTACGAAAAATTCTATGTGACCGGGCGCATGATCGGCTGACGGCGCAGGAAAAATTGATTGAGCAGGCCGGTATTTTAGCATCACTTCCGGCGCTCCGGCCTGGGCTGGTTTGGCTTGCAAGCAAGGACTTGAGCCGATTTCCGCCCTTGTTGCGGTTCAATATCCGCAATGCGATCTGGGAAGCGCTTCAAAAGCGTGCAATATCCGCTTGGCGTACCAACCGAGTGGAACGCCGCTTGCCCATTCATGCCAATGTTTTTATCTCTGAGGAAGAGCGTGAAGGGGCAGAACCTGATCTTGGTTGGGGTTCCTGCTTGGCGTCCATCACCATTGATCATGTCTCTGGCGATCATCGCGGTATGTTGCGCAGCCCGCATCGGGCGAAATTGATCGATAAGGTCGCCCAAGCACTCAGCCGGGCTGTCGCGGGCTAGGGCTCTCGGCCGGTGCGTAGACTTTGATGTAATCAATGTCGAAATTCGCCGGGAACGCGGTGGATGCGTTCGGTGAGCCGGGCCAATGGCCTCCTACCGCCAAATTGATCAAGAGATACATGGGCTGATGCAGATCATGAGGCGTCGCGTTGGAAGCCACTTTTTTACCGTTAAAGAACCATTCGATGACGCTTGGGGTCCAATTCATACCATAGACGCCGAAATCACTGGAAAGATCAGTGGTTCCAATCGTGTTAACAATCGGATTTCCGTTCCCGAACGCCTTTGAATGGACCGAACCGAAATACGTATGAGTCTGATCCCCCAATGTCTCCATCACGTCGATTTCAGGCGGCCATGACCGTGACGCCGGAAGCAACCAAACCGCGCACCAGAGCCCCTTGCCGTGTGGCACACGGGCTCGCACTTCGACATAGCCATACGTCATTGAAAAGGTTTTCGCGGTGTTCAGTAGGCCCGAAAGATACGACAGCCCCTGCGCCATCGACTTCAATTCCGGTGGCGTCGGGCGAGCGATGATCGAGAGTACACCGTTCTTAATCCGAAAAGGCGATGGTTTCACTAAAGGAGCCTGTTCACCGCCCGCGCGTGGATCAAGATAATATTCAAGTTCGCCATTTTCAGGATTACTGCGCGCTCCCCAAGGATAGGCTGGCTCCCACACCCCATCAGGGGCT
>CANCAR010000209.1 GCA_947374125.1 Hyphomicrobiales bacterium
ACGGTACCCTGATCGAACTCGAACAGATTTAGGATAGGGACACCATGTCAATTGCAACGATTCTCGCCGTCTATGGCATTTCTTGGTGGCTGACTTTATTTGTCATTTTGCCACTTGGGGTGAAGAGCCAAGCTGAAGCAGGTGATGTAGCTCCCGGAACGGAAGCGGGAGCACCGGCGGTGCCGCGGTTGTGGCGTAAAGTTGGGATCACATCTTTGGCTGCTATACCGGTTGCGGCATGCCTTGTTATCTTTATTCAATACGTTGAATAAGTGTTGCAACTAACTGATTTTAAATAAAAAAGGCAGGGTAAAACCCTGCCTCTTAATTGCATAATAGATCCTGTCGGTGGATTGCCGCTTTTAGAATGCGACGAGGCTTTTGCCTCCCTTACCGAAACAGTGTTCCCCTCCCCAGACTTGGACCATGTGCCGTTATCCGCATAAGGACCGACCTCTTTTGTTTCCAAGGCAAAATAAAGCTAGCCTACTTTTTTCGGGCTGTCATCTAGGTTGACACTTTTTTGCCATAAAAAAGTACGAGCGCCCAATATCTGTTCAAAATTTAATTCGAAGTGCAACTTCCTGTAAATTGCTGAGGTAGCTGATATAGCGATAAGCTCTTGGTTCCCTTGACCTTGCAGTCGAGGAAGCGCGATGACCTACCACCATCTCTCTCGAGAAGAACGATACCAGATTTCCGCCTTGTTAAAAGAGGGGCTGACCCAAGCTCAAATCGCTGCCTACCTCAGGCGGCATAAAGCAACGATCAGTCTGGAGATTACGCGCAATTCTGGTTTATGAGGATAACGTCCTCGACAAGCCAGCATTCTGGCTGAGGACAGATCGATTAACGGCCGTAACGCCCGTCAAATAGAACCGTCGGATTGGCCGACTGTTGAAACCTATTTGAAGGGCCAATGGAGTCCTGAACAAATAGCCGCCGAAGTGCCAAACAGCCATGAGACGATCTTACCGTCATATCAATGCCGATAAGGCGCTGGGTGGCATTCTTTACAGGTTTTTCCGATGTCAAAAAAAGCCCCGTAACCGGTATGCGGATGGGAGGGACCAACGAGGGAAAATCGTTTATGCTAGGACTATTGATGTAATGTTTCGACACACCATCCGGAACCGCTCGACCGGAAGCGATAAGGCTGCCCCACATTGGCCCTCTTTTGTTGATGGCGAGATCACGGGCGCATTTAAAAAGTTTATCAAAGAGAGGCTAATCGCTGCCGACTGTCATCGCGCTACCAGCAAGTGGATTTAACCTCAAATACGATCAACTTTTTTAAAAGCAGCCGATCTAGCGTCATGCAACGCTACTAGGACAAACCTTCCTTTAATGCTTCTATGAACGCCGCCACCCGTGGTTGTTTGCGGCCATGGCGGGTGGTTAGCGCGACGATCTGGGAAGATGGCAATTGCCATTCTGAACATATTGCCCTCCACCCTTGCGGGGCAGCAAAATTGGGTAATAGAGCGTACCCTTGACAGGCTTCGGCAGCGTGAACCACGGGCCCAACGTCATTTGCTCTCAATCGAAGCATGATTGGGACCAAAGTCTCGGTATTGTCGCGGGTAAATGTCAGCGTCTGCAAGATTGGACCTCGGGTTGCGCCAAATATTTCCTGTCCTGTTAATTCGCTTGGATCTTTTGGGACTGGACCCGGATGGGATGGAGCAACGTAAAAACCCAGACGACTAATGCAGAGTGGATCGACCCATGCTTGGGATTGGTTGGGGACATTAATGCTAACCACCACATCGACGTCATCTTCGACAGGATCAAGATTGCGCGTCGTGAGTTCTAATGCGACGGAGACATCTGGATAGCGCCACAAGAAGTGGTTGACGACCAAGGGAAGCGCCGAACGTCCCATTAGTACGGGCGCGGCCATCCGCAGCAAGCCACGAGGCGTTGCCGTTAAAACATCGACAGCATTTCGGGCTGCCTGTGCCTCCACCAGCATGGTCCGTACATGGTCATAGGTAAGGCGCCCCACTTCTGTTAGGTGAACGCGTCGTGTCGTCCTGTCGAGAAGGCTTGCCCCAATACGGGATTCCAACGCCCGTATCCGGCGGCTGATCGTGGGTTGAGGCACGCCCGTATATCGAGCAGCTGCCATAAAACCGCCCCGCTCAACGACCTGCGCAAAAAGCGCCATATCCTCAATGTCGCGCCCAATCCATTCACTCATGAATTTATCATATCCATATTACCAATATAATCAAATTGTGTGTGGATACTTATATCCCCTTACGTGACACAACGTAGAAATCAGATTTTTAAAAACAGAAGGAGGTGAGTTTTAATGGAGACAATCAAAAAGTATGCGCCCGCGCTACTCTATATTCTCCCGGCTTTGGCCTTTTTTGGAGCAGGCGCGGCAAAGCTTTCCGGTGTGCCAGAAGTGATAAAGCCATTTGCGGCATTGGGGTTGCCAGCTGCGTTTGGCTTATTCATCGGTGTCTGCGAAATTGCGGGTAGCATAGGACTGCTCATCGCACGCACGCGTATCCCTGCAGCCATCGGGCTTAGCCTGATTATGATCGGCGCCGCGTATTACCACCTGGCCTATCAAGCTCCATCTGTAGTCCCAGCCTTTATCTTGCTCCTGCTGTTAGTTGGAACCATCTGGCGGGCACTTGCGGCAAAGACAGTACGGACCTGACAACCATTCCCCGAACATCGCGATAACAGGAACGACAATGCTTAACATCAACGAACTGACTACTGAAAATTCGACTCTTTGCCTGATCGATCATCAGCCTTGGGTTGCATTCCCGATTAACTCGATAAGCCCTGAACACCTAACCAACAATGTATTGGCGATTGCGAAGACGGCTAAGGCAATGAATGTGCCCACGGTTTTGACAACAATCAACGGAAAGTCAGGTCCCCTAAAGGACCCACTTTTCCAAGGTCTTAGCGCAATTTGGCCAGATGTTGAGCCGATTGACCGCACTAACACCAATGCTTGGTCTGACCGAGCTTTTGTGGATGCTGTGAAAGCTAAAGGTCGCAAGAAATTGATTATGGCCGGCCTTTGGACAGAAGTATGCTTGGCGCAAACGGTAATCTCGGCCTTGAAGGACGGATATCAGGTCTATTTCATTGCTGATGCTTCTGGCGGTCTCAGCCCTGAGTCCCACGAGCGTGCCTGCCAGCGCATGATCCAAGCGGGTGCCGTACCAATGACTTGGTTTGCGGTTGCAGCAGAGTGGACGCCTGACAACACGGCCCCCGAATATCCAGCAATGTACCCAATCGCGCTTCAACACGGCGGTGGCGTGCAATGGGCCGTTGAATACATCTTAGCGAATCTACCAAATCAACAGAGCTAAACTGGTTGGGCCGTCCTGCAATTGGCAAGGACGGCCTAGCTTAGAAAGAACCATTTTGTTGTCTGATTGCGTTTGTGAAGGTTTTAGCGCTCATCTTTCTGCTAGCCACGAGCTTTACAAAGCTGTGAGCAATAGCCCCTTACCTTTCCCGCTCACATCGAAGAACGGAATGTTATCAATACGTCATGAAAAAAATACGACGGTAAGTCGCTCAGGCTGATTTCTGAACGTCCAAGCCATATTGAGAAGCGTCGCAAGATTGGACATTGGGAGGGAGACACGGTGATTGGCAAAGGTCACAAGCAAGCCAACGTGTCTTTGGTTGAGCGTAAAAACGGATATGCGGTTCTTGCCAAGGCGAAGAACAAAACCGCCGATCGGGTCTAAAATGCCATCATCGACCGTCTGAAGCCGCTTGCGACGACGGTCAATACCCTAACCTACGCCAATAGCAAAGATTTCGTAGGCCATGCCGCAAACGATAAGGCCACCGGATCAAACTCTTACTTCGCCGACCCGTATTCCCGCTGGCAACGCGGTTCAAATAAAAATCTAAATGGTCTGATCCGCCAGTACATTCCAAAATCCCGCACACGATCAACCTTCAGCGATGCGGAACGTGCCAAAATTGAAAGCCTTCTTAAAAAGACCCTGTAAGCGACTTGGGTACAAAACACCTCGCGAGGTTTTTAACAAATCACTCAAGCTCGTTGCGCTTCGTGCGTGGATCTAGGGTGCATTGCTTGGGTCACGTATTCAACCGTGTGTCGGCTTCGCTTGTATTTTCCGCTGCAATGCGGTTCAAACACGGGTCAATCGATTCATTGTGAGCCCCATCATGCGACTGTCGCGCTATTTTCTACCCATCCTCCGCGAAACGCCTAAAGAGGCGGAGATTGTTTCGCACCGTCTCATGTTGAGAGCGGGCCTGATCCGCCAAGAATCGGCAGGTATTTATGCTTGGCTGCCGCTCGGGTTGAAGGTGCTCAATAAAATTAATGCGATTATCCGCGAGGAACAGAATCGTTCGGGTGCCGTTGAGCTTCTAATGCCGACGATCCAATCGGCTGACCTTTGGCGTGAATCGGGTCGATACGATGCTTATGGCAAGGAAATGTTGCGGATCAAGGACAGGCATGAACGCGAAATGCTGTTTGGCCCGACCAATGAAGAGATGATCACAGAGATTTTTCGTGGGTCGGTTAAGTCCTACAAAGACCTGCCGCTTAATCTCTATCATATCCAGTGGAAGTTTCGCGATGAGGTGCGGCCTCGGTTTGGCGTCATGCGCAGCCGCGAATTCCTGATGAAGGATGCCTATTCGTTTGACCTCGACCAAGCAGGT
>CANCAR010000210.1 GCA_947374125.1 Hyphomicrobiales bacterium
AAAATCCTGATTTTGGATGAAGCGACTTCCGCATTAACCAGCTCAGACGTCGAAAAAGTCTACACGATGTTAGCCCGTCTTAAGTCCGAGGGCGTTGCTATCCTTTATATTTCCCATCGCATGCACGAAATTGAAGCGCTGGCCGATGACGCATCGGTGTTTCGCAATGGCCGTCACATCGAGACCTTCGCGAAAGGTCAGCGGAGCAATGACGAAATCGTGCAGCTGATGATTGGCCGCGAGATTTCGGCGCATTTCCCACCGAAACCCGCTTATGAAGTTCGCAAGCCTTTGCTCGAAATTCGCAATCTCTCTTGGGAAAATCGCCTCGACAACATCTCTCTGTCGGTCGGACGCGGTGAAATTGTCGGTCTCGGCGGGCTCGATGGTCAGGGTCAGAAAGAACTTCTGCTCTCGATGTTCGGTGTCTTAAAGCGCGTCTCGGGCGAGGTTTTGATTGATGGCGTGCCGCAAAAGCTTAACTCTCCTATTGCAGCAAAGGGGGCAGGCGGCGGAATTGCGCTGGTTCCTGAAGACCGCAAGACGGAAGGTCTGATGCTGCCGATGTCGATTGCTGAGAATCTTGTGATTGCCTCGCTGGATGAATTGTCTTCCGGCATTTTTGTTGATGACACGAAAGTATCCGGCGCGGTGGCGGACGCGATCAAGCGCCTTAAAATCAAAATTGGCAGCCCGGATGATGCGGTTTCCACGCTATCGGGCGGCAACCAGCAGAAGGTCGTCATCGCCAAATGGCTCATGACGCGGCCAGATGTTATTCTGCTCAACGATCCAACGCGCGGCATTGATGTCGGCACCAAGCAGGAAATCTATCGCCTGCTGCGCGAACTCGCCGATGAGGGTGCTGCGATCCTGTTTTACTCCACCGATTATGACGAATTGATCGGCTCGTGCGACCGCGTCGCCATTCTTTATGATGGACGGATTATTTCCGAGCTTCAGGGCGATGCGATTAATGAAAAGAATATCGTGGCCGCCTCGCTCAATATTGCGGGCCGAAACGTCGAAGGAGGCGCGCATGTCGGCCACTAAATCATCCGATTTTATGCTGAAGATTAAGCAAAATATGGGCTTTTCGATTGCCGTTCTGCTCTTCACGGTCGTCTATTTTCTCTATCACCTTGCTCATCCAAAGGGTTTCTCGACGCAAGTTCTGGTGCAGAATTCGAACGAGGTATTCTCCCTTGCGATGTTGGCAATGGCTCAGACGGTTCCGGTGTTGCTCGGCGGTCTCGATCTCTCTGTGGGCGCTGTGATGACGCTGATTGATTGCTTGGCCAGCCATTTGCTGGAAGGCCAAGGCGTAAGCGTGGGCTTTGGTGTTATCGTCTGTTTAATCGCAGGCGCTGCCGCGGGCTTCGTGAATGGTTGTGTGGTGGTGTTTGGTCGCATCCAGCCCATTATCGCCACCCTTGCAACGGGTGCCGTTTATATGGGTCTCGCACTGTTCTTGCGCCCCATTCCGGGCGGCAAGATCAATGAGGATATCAATTGGGCCATGACCAATGCGCTGGGTGATTTCGCCGAGACCGTTGGTATTTTCGAGGAAGGAAAGGCGTCCTGGTTCCAGCCTATCGCGGGCATCCCGACAGCGCTTGTGTTGTTGATTTTGGTTGCCGTTTTGGTTTGGGTACCGTTCCGCCGCTCGGTTACCGGGCGTACTGTTTACGCAATTGGATCCGCTGAGGGTGCAGCCTTCATGTCGGGCCTGAATATTGCGGGCGGCAAGCTCGCAGCCTTTACGCTTGCGGGCTTTTTGGCTGGGATCGGTGGCATCTTCATGGCCATCCAAACCTCATCAGGCAATGCCGATATTCCAATGGCGGGTGCCTATACGCTTTCCTCTATCGCTTCGGTCGTGATCGGCGGTACGTCGCTTTTGGGCGGCACAGGCAGCGCGATCGGATCGATCTTCGGAACGTTGATCTTGAAGGTCATCTCCTTCAATTTCCGCGTGTTCGACATTGCACCTCTCCTACAGCCGCTCTTTGAAGGATTAGTCCTGCTTGCCGCCGTTAGCCTCGGCGCACTGAGCATCCTCCGCGTTAAGAATCAGTTGGAGTTGTTCCGGTGACCGATATGCTTAAATCCATCTCCCTTTCGCGTCTTTCACGGGACGATAAGCCCATTGCCATTGCCGCGATGTTTATTTTGGTGATCTTGATTGCTGGAACGGTCTACACGCTTGATCGTTTTGGCTCGGCCCCGTTGTTTTCGCCGGGATATCTGATCCAACAACTTCAGATCGGATCCTTCCTCGGCATTGTTGCCGCCGGCATGATGCTGGTTATTCTGATCTCGCAAATTGATTTGTCCGTTCCTTGGACACTTGCGGCAGGGGCTATGACGGCAACAGCCGTTGGCGGTCCATGGGCGCTTCCGGCTGCTTTGGCCGTTGGTTTGTTCGTCGGCACGATCAATGGATTGGGTGTTGCCTATCTGCGCATTCCATCGATGATCTTTACGCTTGGCGTGAACGCCGTGATGCGCGGGTTGATGGTGGCACAAACCGGTGGCTTTGCTCCGCAGACCAAAGCAACCGACCTGATGCGCTATTTGGCGGCAGAGCGCACCTTTGGTATTCCGCACGCGATTTTCGTGTGGCTCGCTGTCTCGATCTTATTGGTTATCATGCTTCGGCGTACATCCTTCGGTCGTTCGATTTACGCTATTGGCAACAAGGAATCGGCCGCCTATTTGTCGGGCGTGCCCACAAAGCGCGTCACCATTATCGCGTTTATCCTCTGTTCCGTTTTGGCCAGTCTCTCGGGTGTGTTGCTCGCGGGCTATTCCACTAAGGCCTATCAAGGCATGGGTGATGCCTATGTGCTGCCAGCCATTGCAGCCGTTGTGATTGGTGGAACGAACATTCTGGGTGGTCGTGGGCGCTATCTTGGCACCGTTGTCGGCGTTATCCTGATCGTGCTTTTGAACAGCGTTTTATCCATCATGGAAATGCCAGAGGCCGGTCGACAGATCATTTATGGCCTAGTGATCATTGCGATGTTGCTGGTCTATGGACGGGGTGAGAAGGCGACATCCTAACCCCCGTAACGGGCAGGGCTTGGAGCGCTAAGGAATGACAGCCGATTTGGCGGGCAAAACCGTATTGATAACCGGCGCGTCAAGCGGGCTGGGCCTTCATTTCGCCGATCTTTTGGCCGGAAAAGGCGCCCAAGTCGTACTGGCTGCCCGTTCGCTGAAAGCCATTGAGGATGCGGCCTCGCGGATCGTTTCGGCGGGTGGTATGGCCAAAGCTGTCGCAATGGACGTGACCAACCGCGCCTCGGTTGAAAAGGCGTTTGCCGCTATTGGATCCACCCTCGATATCGTGGTCAACAATGCGGGCATAAGCCTGCCAGCCTCCGCCCTCGATATGACGGAAGACGATTTCGACGCGGTGCTCGATACCAATCTTAAAGGCGTGTTTCTCGTCGCCCAAAGCGCCGCCCGTGCGATGCGCGAGGCCAAGCGACCGGGCTCGATTGTCAATGTTGCGTCCATCCTCGGCTTTCGTGTCGCGGGTCATGTGTCAGCCTACGCTGCCTCAAAGGCGGCCGTTATTCAGCTGACCAAATCAATGGCACTTGAATGGGCGCGCTACGGCATTCGCGTTAATGCGCTTTGCCCGGGCTATATCGAGACGCCGATCAATCAGGATTTCTTTCGCACGGAAGCGGGCAAGGCGCTGATCAATCGCATTCCGCAACGCCGTCTTGGCCTCCCGCAAGACCTCGACGCACCCCTTCTGCTCTTGTGCTCGGACGCTTCAAGCTACATGACGGGGTCAACGCTCGTGGTTGATGGCGGCCATCTCGTTTCGTCGCTTTAAAGGCTCAGTATGAATTTCGAAATTTCACCCTTGGTCGAACAGTTCCGCAGCCGGATTGCCGATTTCGTGGAACGCGAGATTTTACCGCTCGAAAGCGAGGTGTCGTCCTTTGATGGTCACGGCAATATCTCGAATGCGCTTCTGAATGAATTGCGGACCAAAGCACGGGCAGCGGGCCTCTGGTGCCTGCAATTGCCCCAGTCGGATGGCACGCGCATCGGGCTAACAGGAATGGCGGTCTGCTATGAGGAGATGAACCGTTCGATCTTCGGACCGGTTGTTTTTAACT
Organism: Hyphomicrobiales bacterium; assembly: GCA_947374125.1. Lineage (GTDB taxonomy): Bacteria > Pseudomonadota > Alphaproteobacteria > Rhizobiales > Beijerinckiaceae > CAIUPE01. Next base: position 4,143 of record CANCAR010000210.1, read on the forward strand.
CCGCCGCACCCGACGACGGCAATATGATGGTGCTTGAGAAGATTGGTACGCTCGAGCAAAAGGCGCGCTGGCTGAAACCGATTGTCGAGGGCAAAGTCCGCTCGTCCTTTGCAATGACAGAGCCGCATCCCGGCGGTGGATCCGACCCTTCGATGATCCAAACGCGTGCCGTTTTAAAGGGCGATCATTACGTCGTCACAGGCCGGAAATGGTTCATTACAGGGGCCGAGGAAGCGAGCCATTTTATCCTGATTGCCCGCACATCGGATGATCCGCGGCATGGCCTGTCCGCTTTTCTCTATCATAAGGACCAACCTGGCTGGCGTATCACCCGCCGCATCGGGATCATGGGGCCTGAAGAGCATGGCGGCCATTGCGAGATTGAGTATGACGGTCTCGAAATTCCGGTCGAAAACCTGCTGATCGGCGAAGGGCGGGGCCTCAAAGTCACCCAAATCAGGCTAGGCCCGGCGCGGTTAACCCATTGCATGCGTTGGCTGGGGCTGG
>CANCAR010000211.1 GCA_947374125.1 Hyphomicrobiales bacterium
AAAACGCACCTGTTGCTGCCAACTCGCGCCCGTCGCCTTGAGACCGTCAACCGGCTTCATGTCGATGTTTTCAATAACCTCGGAGAATAATTTACCCAATGCACCAGCCGTATGAATGGTGAGCGCCAACACACCGGGTAATGGCCCAAGCCCAAAGCTGACGACAAAAATCAGGGCGAAAACGATTTCCGGTACCGTCCGGCAGAATTCGAGAAAGCGCTTGGCCGCAATCTGCGACCAGCCCGAGAAGGCCATGTTGCGGCTGGCTAAAAAGCCAAGAACAAACGCTAATGCCGCTCCGGTTATCGTTCCAACGTAAGCGATCAGAAGCGTCTCGCCCAATTGGCCAAGCCATTTCCACCGGCCCCAGAACCACTCATCAAGATCAATGAGCAAGGTCGACCAGGCGAGTTTGGGCGTAATTTCATAAAAATAGTGCGGAAAGCGCCAAAAATTCTTGGTCAATTTTCCGAAATCGACCTCGGCACCGAAGCCGGACAGCACGAGGATCAACCCAATAATCGCCACACCCAGAAAAAACTGACGGTTCTTCTGGCTCACAGCCTTGCGATAGGTCTCGGCCAGATGCCGCGCATGCTCGTCTGAGGGGAGATTGATCGCCGTCGCCATGATGTGCCCTGCACGAGACGTGAAAGAAAAAGAGCGGCGGATCATTCCGCCGCTCTTTCGGAAGGGTAGGGTCTGATTATGACTTCTTCTTCAGCTCGTCGACAAAGGTGATCAGGTCGACAACAGGCTTGTAAGCGTCATGCGTGACGGGTTCCCACGAAAGGTACTTGCCGTCATAAACCTTGTCGAAAGCGGCCTGATCATTCTTGTAGGCATTCAGGAACGCGTTACGGATGGCGGTCTTTAGATCTTCTGGCAGACCGTTGAGGTAAGCTACCGGCGAATTCACGATCTGAGTGGACTTCATGATGATCCGGTAATCGGAATATTTGGCCATACCCTTGGTTTCCATCTTCATAAGGTTTGAAGACGTTTCGCTATCCCAAGAGTTGAAGGCGGCCTCAACGGTTCCTTGCTGCAGAGCAAGCACCGCATTTTCATGTGTGCCGGAATAGACAACTTTCGAGAAGAACTTGTCCGCGTCGAGGCCAAGCTTGTTCATCTCAAAACGTGGCACATTGTTGCCGGAGGTCGAGTTAGGATCGACAAACGCGACAGGCTTGCCCTTCAGGTCGTCGATTTTCTGATAGGGGCTGTCTTTCTTGACGAGCAGAACCGAATAATAGCCCTTGCCAGCGCTCTTGCTGACTTCAATCGCGAATGGCGTGACTTCAGCGCCAACCTTGAACGCACGTGCATAGGAAGCTGGGCCGTACAGTGCAATCTGGATGTTGCCAGCCTTCTGGCCTTCGATCACGGCAGCGTAATCGTTCACAATACGCAAGTTTACCTTTACGCCGATCTGCTTGGACAGATAGTCCATCATCGGGGCCCAGCGCGCGGTGGTGTCGGCTGCGTTTTCTGAAGGCACGAGCGCAAAGGTCAGTTCAGGATATTTGGTCTTCCAGTCTTCAGCGGCAGCGTAGCTGGCAGCGCCCATAGCGGCAGTCGCAATGGTTGCGGCAAGCATCAAACGACGAGTGATCATCGGATTATCTCCAGTTGGGGTTGAAGCAGGTTAGGGCAGGAAAACAACCACATTCGGCATCGACCGAACGCGGCTGATCGGTCATGCGATAGCGGCAAACCCTTCGGGCATTGCCGCCTCGGATGAAGCTTGATCCATCACCTCGCCGGCCTCCAGGCCATAAAGCTCGCGGGCAACAGACTCAGTGAGTGCATCGGGGGAACCTTGAAACACAACGCGCCCTGCCGACATGCCGATGAGGCTGTCACAATAGCTGCGCGCCAAATCGAGCGAGTGCAGGTTGCAGATCACCGTGATGCCGAAATGCTTGTTGATGCGCAAAAGCGCGTCCATCACGATTTTGGTGTTGCGCGGATCGAGCGAAGCGATTGGCTCGTCGGCTAAAATAATGTCGGGCTCTTGCACGAGTGCACGGCAAATTGCCACGCGCTGTTGTTGGCCGCCCGAGAGTTGGTCCGCGCGTTGGGCTGCGAGATTGGCGATATCGAATTGTTCAAGGGCTGCAAGCGCAATCGCTTTGTCATTGTCACCCCAAAGCTTCAGCATTGTGCGCCAACCCGGAGCGCCTGAAAGGCGACCCATGAGCACATTGGTCAACACGTCCAGTCGGCCGACAAGATTGAATTGCTGGAAAATCATCGCGCAGCGGCGACGCCATTCGCGCAGCTCTGCCCCTTTGAGCGCGGTAACATCAACACCGTCGAACGTGATGCTGCCATTGGTCGGATCGTTCAAACGGTTGATCATCCGTAAAAGCGTCGACTTGCCTGCGCCTGAGCGACCAATCACGCCGACAAAGCTGCCCGGCTTGATCGAAAGCGAGACGGCGTCAACAGCATGCGTCGTCCCATACACCTTGCTTAATCCGTCAACGACCAGCATGGCTCAATCTCCTTGTTCAATGAGCGGGATTTAGGACCGTTCAATGACAAGTGCGTGACAGGCTGTGGATGACGTAACGGACCTCGGCCCTACCACATGGATTTGGCGGCCCGTTCCGGCCATTCCTTGTCATAAGTCTCGCCGCCCACGCGGTTACCGCTCAGTGTAGCAAGGATTTGTCCTGCCGTTGGCAATAAGGCCGCGTCAATTTGGGCGTCCACGCTCCAAAGATTGGAGCGCACAATCGCTCGCGCGCATTGGAAATAGACGGCTTCGACCTTGATCACGATGACCGAGCGAGGGGCCGCGCCGTCCACCGCGAAGGATTGGCAAAGATCAGGATCGGCGTCGATAGAGGCCTGACCGTTCAAGCGCAACGCGTTGCCAGAACCGGGGATCAGAAACATCAGCGCCACGCGCGGGTCACGGATGATATTTTTAAGCGAATCCATCCGGTTATTGCCGCGACGATCCGGCATCATCAGCGTCCGATCGTCGACGATCCTCACCAGATGCCCGGCGCGGTCGCCGCGCGGCGTGCAATCAAGCCCCTCAGGCCCCGAGGTGGCGAGCGCGGCAAAGGGCGCGGCTTCGATCATCCGGCGGTATTCGGGTGAAATAAAGTCGATCTCCTTTGCAAGCGAGGTCTCACCCGGCACGCCATACAGCGCCTCTATTTCCGCAACCGTGGTGATTTTCATAACCGGATTTCCCCCCTGAACACGCTAATAGCTGTTCTTCGAAGCTGATGTGACAAAAGCATGACAAAATGGTCGAAGTTGCGCCAATGATGCATGTATTTTATCGAGCTACTGCGATTTTTTACCGCACTTGATGATTGTCCCTAGAAAATCGACCTTAAACTCACCAAATCACTGTGCTAGGGAAATGCGACCTGAATGGATATCGATTAAAACCAGTATCGGAGAATACAATGTGCGCAGATGATGTGAAGAAGGCCGGCCAGTGCCCTGTTATGCACGGCACCGCCAAGCAAGCGACGCTTGGTGCGAAATCGAACCGCGATTGGTGGCCTAATCAGTTGAATCTGAAAATTCTTCACCAGAACTCGCCGCTTTCAAACCCAATGGGAGAAGCGTTCGACTACGCCGAAGCATTTAAGAAACTGGATCTTGATGCGGTCAAGAAAGACATTTTTGCGCTGATGACAACGTCGCAACCCTGGTGGCCCGCCGATTATGGCCATTATGGCCCGTTTTTCATTCGGATGGCTTGGCATAGTGCGGGTACCTATCGCACGGGCGATGGTCGGGGTGGCGCGGCCTCTGGCACGCAACGCTTCGCCCCGCTCAACAGCTGGCCGGACAATGCCAATCTCGATAAAGCCCGCCGCCTGCTTTGGCCGATCAAGCAGAAATACGGCAATGCGCTCTCATGGGCCGATCTGATGATTTTTGCCGGCAATTGCGCGCTCGAATCGATGGGATTCAAAACCTTTGGCTTTGCGGGTGGTCGCGCCGATGTGTGGGAGCCCGAAGAAGACATTTATTGGGGCATGGAAGATACTTGGCTGGACGATAAGCGCTACACTGGCGAGCGTGATCTCGAAAACCCGCTCGCTGCCGTGCAGATGGGCCTGATCTATGTCAACCCGCAAGGTCCAAACGGCAAGCCTGATCCGTTGGCTTCCGCGATCGATATCCGCGAAACCTTCGCCCGTATGGCGATGAACGATGAAGAGACCATCGCGCTTATTGCCGGTGGCCACACTTTCGGCAAGGTCCATGGTGCTGCTGACCCATCCGTCTATGTCGGGCCAGAGCCTGAGGGCGCCAGCATCGAAGAACAAGGCCTTGGTTGGAAGAATACTTTTGGCCCCGGCCACGGTGCCCACACGATCACCAGCGGGCTTGAAGGCGCTTGGACGACCAATCCGGTAAAATGGGACAATAACTACCTCGAAAACCTCTTCAAATATGATTGGGAACTGACCAAGAGCCCTGCGGGCGCTTGGCAATGGACGCCGAAGGATGCGTCAGCCTCAGGTACCGTGCCCGATGCGCATGATCCAACCAAGCGTCATGCCCCTATGATGCTGACTTCGGACATGGC
>CANCAR010000212.1 GCA_947374125.1 Hyphomicrobiales bacterium
CTCTATTTCTGAAGGTATTGCGAGCTTTGAAACCGCAAAGGGGATCTTCCGCGCCAAGCTCGGTGCGTCTGTCTCGACGGGCGATCAAGCCAAACTGTTTGTGCGCCCGGAATTTTGCACGCTCCAGCAGGTTTCAGACCCATCGGTGAATTCGATCGCTGTCGAGGTGACGGAAATCGCCTTTGAAGGTAATTTTGTGAATGTGTTCGTGCGCGATCAAAGCGGCGATACGCATATGGTTCAGGTCCAGAATGACCCTTCAATGCCGCCACCTGCCCCGCATACGGGTTGTCAAATGGTGTTCAACCCCGAAAGCTGTATGATCTTGTCCGAGGCAGCTACCGCCCGAAGTGCGTACTGAGGGGTAACGGACATGCAGGAACTCATTCGCCGGTATGGGATTAGCCTATCGGTTATCATGGCCGCCATGACAGCCTTTTGGCTGTTGGCGCTCGTCGTGATCCCGAATCTGGTGCTCTTTAAGTTCTCGTTTCGCCTCTATCTCCCGGTTGATCAATTGGGTGGGCCTAACGATGTGTACACGCTCAAGAATTACATCACGTTTTTCCAGAGCCCGATCCATATCAACGTCTTTTTCCTGACGATTTTGTATTCGAGCATGGTCACGATCATCTGTCTGATGGTCACCTATCCGCTCGCTTATATTCTGGCGAAGGTACTGAAGCCGACAGATACGGCGACTTTCTTTCTCGTGCTGCTTATCCCGCTTTGGGTGAGCGAGATTTTGCGGTCTTTTGCTTGGTTTATTATTTTATCGATGCAGGGACCCTTGAACGCTATTCTCACCGGAATCGGGCTGATTGATAAGCCGATTCGCTGGATATCGGGCTTTCAATCGGTCGTGATCGGCTTGGTGTATGCCTACATCCTGTTCATGCTGTTCCCGATCTACAACGCCATCCAAGCGCTCGATACCAATCAGATTGAGGCGTCTGAGGACCTTGGCGCGTCGACCTGGCGGACGCATTGGCGGGTTATCATTCCGCATGCAAAGCCCGGTATCGCCTCTGGCTGCGTGATGGTTTTCATGCTGTGTGCCGGATCGGTTGTCGTGCCCACCACATTGGCGTCGACCAATTCGCGGTGGTTTACCGAAATCATCCAACAATGGATGTTTGAGGGGCTCGATTGGAATGTAGGCTCGGCCTATGCCTTCCTGCTCTTAGTGCTCTGTATTGTGTTTGTCAGTCTCGTGATGCGCGTGCTCAATGTACGCCTCGTTGATATTGCGAAGTGAGGGATTGATCATGACCTCCCAAACCTTTGCCAAAATCGCCATGCGGGTCTATCTGGCCCTATTTCTCGCCTATATGCTGTTACCTTTGGCGATTATGGGTGGCGCTGGCCTGAACAATACCCGTTTTCCATCGGTTTATCCTTGGGTAGGACTGACCGATCGTTGGTTCATCGATTTGTGGAACGACCAGCGCATGTGGGGCTCGGTTCGCAACACAACATGGGTGGCGCTTGCGGTTGTGTTCATATCGGTTCCGATTGGTACGGCGGCGGCGATTTTGCTGAATAGTGTGAAGCCCAATGTCCGTTCGTTCCTCTATGGTTTTATGGTTGCACCGATTTTGACGCCGGGTGCCGTTATTGGCATTTCAACGCTCCTCTTTTGGAACAGCTTCGGTATTTCGGCTGGCCTTTACCTCTCCGTCTTAGGGCAGGTGTCCTTTGTGGCGGCCTATGTGATGCTCTTGGTGCTCGCGCGGTTGCAAAGCTTTGATCCGGCCTTGGAAGAAGCCGCTCTCGATTTGGGAGCGAGCCATGGCCAAGTCATCCGCCGGATATTGGTTCCTCACCTTTATCCCGCCATTGGCGCAGGTGCGATTATCGCCTTCTTCCAATCGGTCGAAAACTTTAACGTCACGCTCTTCACGCGCGGTAATTCGGATACGCTAACCGTCTATGTTGGCTCAAAAATCCGCTCTGGCATTACGCCCACCATCAACGCATTGGCGCTTTTGCTGATCGTTGTAACCGTGATCTGCGCGGTTATTTATGAGGTGTTGCGCCGCCGGGCCGAGAAGCGCGCGGCCGCCTTGGTTGCAGCCGAAGATTGAAAGTAAAGCCATGACCGGTTGCAGTACCGGTCATGGTCGATTCTAACGCTTCGAAAGCTGTTTTTTACGGACAAGGATTGCAGTAGGTGTGATGGATCTCGTTGATCCGCGCTTCAAGTTCTGGCGTCATCGCGATATCAACCGAATCAATGGCCAATTTTAGCTGTTCCATTGAGGTTGCGCCGATAATATTGGCCCCCAGAAACGGCCTTGTATTGACAAAAGCTTGCGCCAAATCTTCCGGACGCAGACCGACTTCTTTCGCTAATGCAACATAGGCCTTGATCGCGGGCTCTGCGTTTGGTGTTTGATAGCGTTGGCCGCGGTTAAACAGAGTGGTGCGCGCGCCGGCCGGTCGAGCGCCATCGAGATATTTACCCGTCAGATAACCTTGGGCGAGTGGAGAAAAGGCCAAAAGGCCAATATCTTCCCGCATGGAAACTTCGCCGAGCGCCGTTTCATAGGTGCGGTTCAAGAGATTATAGGCGTTTTGAATGCTGGCGACCCGGGGCAGCCCATGCTTTTCGGCGAGGGCCAAATAGGTCATTGTGCCCCAGGCGCTTTCGTTGGAAAGGCCGATATGGCGGACCTTGCCCTCTTTCACGAAGCTTTGAAGCGTTTCGAGAATAACGAGCATCGAATTTTCTTGGCCCTGAAACGTTTCATGTTTGAAAACCGTGGGGTTAGAGCCCCAAGGCATCGGGCGATCCGGCCAATGCAGCTGATAAAGGTCAATATAATCGGTCTGTAACCGGCGAAGGCTGCCTTCGATAGCCTCGCGCATTTGCTGCGGTGTCTGCTCAACCGGAGAGCCGTCCTTGCGGAGCCAATTCATCGCGCCGCGCCCTGCCACTTTTGAGGCCAGAATGACCTTGTCGCGGTTGCTGCGGGCCTTAAACCAATTTCCGATATAGGTTTCGGTGAGGCCTTGCGTTTCGGCCTTAGGCGGAATGGCATACATTTCCGCAGTATCGAAAAAATTGACACCTTGGGTGAGCGCATAATCCATCTGCTCATAGGCCTCAGTTTCCGTGTTTTGCTCGCCCCATGTCATGGTGCCAAGGCAAATGGTCGAGACATCGAGGCCCGTGCGGCCAAGCTTGCGATAGAGCATTTTAGAAGACTTTCAAAAGGGGGAAGCAAAGAACAAAGGCTGGTGCGGGCTTATCCATCCGCCATGACAGAGCCATGTCAGTATTCAGGGCAGGCTGGCAAGGAAATCTTCGACCTGCGGCAGGATATTCGAAACGATTTTTTCGACCCCTTGGGCGTTGGGATGCAGCCCATCTTGTAGAGAGAGACTCGGCTCGCTCGCGACGCCTTCCAAAAAGAACGGGTAGAGGGGCACCTTAAATTCGCGCGCAAGATCGGGGTAGAGCGAGTCAAAGGCTGTGACATAGGCGGGTCCAAGATTCCGCTGCGCTTTCATGCCCACCAAAAGGACGGCGATTCTACGTTCTCTAAGTTTCGTCAGCATGTCGCGGAGATTGGCGCGGGGGATTGCCGGATCAAGCCCGCGCAGCATGTCATTCGCGCCGAGCTCCAAGATCACGCCCTGCGTTCCGTCAGGGATCGTCCAATCGAGGCGGGCTAGGCCATCGGACGTTGTGTCGCCTGATACACCGCCATTAATGACGGTTACATTCAGCCCGCGTGCTTTAGGTTCGCGCTCCAAGACAGGAACAAAACCTTTGTCTTGCGGCAGCAAATAACCCGCTGTCAGGCTATCGCCAAAAGCGACAAGGATGCGTGGAATCGACGCGGCCATGACGTTATTCCCGGATAAAATCGCCCACACCAAAAAGCCCGCGGCCATTCGTCTCGCGAAAGATAAGCCAGCAGTGATAGCCAAAGCCCTTCGGCGTACATAGATAGAGGTCATGGCAGTAGGATCGGGATTTTCGAGGGAATGGTCAAGGCAATAGAAATATCAGGGTTACATGTAACGCTTGGCCGTGATGCCTCCCGTGTCCATGTTTTAAATGGGGTCGATCTTTCGATTGAACGAGGCGAGGCGGTTGGCCTGATCGGGCCGTCGGGTTCTGGCAAATCCACATTGCTGATGGTGATGGCTGGCCTAGAAAAGGCTGAAAAAGGCCGCGTTCTGGTCAATGGCGCGGATTTCACGACGCTCAGTGAGGATGGATTGGCGCAGTTTCGCGGTAAGCATATAGGCATTGTCTTTCAGAGCTTTCATTTGATCCCGACCATGACCGCGCTTGAAAATGTTGCCGTGCCTTTGGAATTGGCCGGCCACCCTGATCCTTTTGCCCGGGCGACGCGTGAATTGCAGGCGGTTGGCCTTGGACATCGGCTCAATCATTTTCCGGCGGAACTCTCGGGCGGCGAGCAACAACGCGTCGCTTTGGCGCGCGCGATGGCGCCTGACCCTGCTATATTGTTTGCCGACGAGCCGACCGGAAACCTGGACGAGGCGA
>CANCAR010000213.1 GCA_947374125.1 Hyphomicrobiales bacterium
CCCGAAGATATGGAAATGCTCCATGCCATGGCGCATGCGGTGCACGAACACAAAGCCGACGTCGCTTTAGGATTTGATGGCGATGGGGATCGGTGTGGTGTTGTTGATGACGAAGGCAACGAGATTTTTGCCGATAAAATTGGTGTGATGTTGGCGCGCGATTTGTCGGGCCTGCATCATGGCGCAACCTTCGTCGTCGATGTGAAATCAACGGGTCTTTTTGCGACTGATCCCGTGCTCATCCAAAATGGTGTCAAAGCTGATTATTGGAAGACGGGCCACTCTTATATCAAGCGTCGTGTGGCTGATTTAAAAGCCCTCGCAGGTTTCGAAAAATCTGGTCACTTCTTCTTCAACGCGCCCGTCGGCCGCGGTTATGACGACGGTCTTGTGACCGCCATTGCTGTGCTTGATATGCTGGAGCGCAATCCGGGCAAGTCAATGGCCGATCTTTATCGTGCACTCCCCAAAACATGGGGCACCCCAACCATGTCGCCGCATTGTGCAGATGAAGTGAAATATGGCGTGGTCGAACGGGTGAAAGCCGACATTGAAGCGATGTCGAAAAACGGCCTTGCTTTCGCGGGCCAAAAGATCCGCGACATCGTCACCGTGAACGGTATCCGTGTAACTGCCGAGGACGGCACATGGGGGTTGGTCCGTGCTTCGTCGAACAAGCCGGAGATGGTCGTCGTTTGCGAGAGCCCGGTCTCGGAAGCGCGGATGCGAGAGATGTTCAAGGCGGTTGATGACCTCATTCGGCTCAGCCCGGAGGTCGGCGCGTATAATCAATCGATCTAATTATTCGAAATAACATGTTGATTATCCCAGTCACGGCATTATTCACCGGAACTAGGGCCTTATCTATCTCAAATCATCGCCATTAAGCCTAAATGCCTTACCAAACCCACCATTAAGGCTGGCCTCCATCATAGTAAGTTTGATGAATAAGAAATCCGGGAAATCAATATAAAGTGCCGATTTCGGATGACGCGCGAGAAATAAAGTCCTTAATATAATAATATCTTCATTTGAAGGATCAATTGTACTGGCTGTACATTGAATGGTTATTCTTGCATGAGCCAGAGGGTCCCCTTTGCCTGGATCCCCCACCAGGAGCGAGCAGCGAGGGTCCATCAATAGGTGTTTGGTGTGGCCCGATAATCGCGATACCAAAAGAAACGGAGTCTCGACCCGATCAAGCGCAAAAGTTACAAGGCTTGCAAAGGGATAGCCATTTTCATTGATCGTTGCGAGGGTGCCAAATCGGGCCTCACGCAGCAATTGCCGCCTAGTCTCGCGGGCAGTTTCGTTGGCAGATTGGACGGGATCAAAAGGCTCAACCATGCTTTGAGAGAAACATAAAACCCCTTTCCGTCAAGGCTTTTCATCGTTTTTTGGGTCAAAGCAGAAGCTTTGCCACAATTTGGCCTCGCTATGTTCTAGAATATGGGTTTAAATTAAACCCCGAGTGTCGGAGCCAGCCCTAATGCCCACAATCGCCCTCGTTGATGACGACCGAAACATCCTGACCTCCGTTTCGATTGCCTTGGAAGCTGAAGGCTATCGCGTCCAAACCTACACGGATGGAGCATCTGCCCTCGAAGGATTGAGGCAATCCGCCCCAGATCTTGCCATTTTTGATATTAAAATGCCGCGAATGGATGGAATGGAACTGTTGCGTCGCCTGCGGCAGAAATCTGATCTCCCGGTGATTTTTCTGACCTCAAAAGACGAGGAAATTGATGAATTGTTTGGGCTCAAGATGGGCGCAGACGATTTTATCCGTAAGCCCTTTTCTCAGCGTCTCCTCGTGGAGCGCGTAAAGGCTATTTTGCGGAGGGCTGGCGCAAAAGATGCAGCGCCAATCAAGGACGGCGAAGCCCGTATTTTGGATCGCGGTTCGTTAAAAATGGATGCCGAACGGCACGCATGTACATGGAAAGGAATGACCGTTACTTTAACGGTAACAGAATTTCTTATTCTCCAAGCCTTAGCGCAGCGTCCAGGCGTTGTTAAAAGCCGTAACGCACTGATGGATGCTGCGTACGATGATCAAGTCTACGTTGACGATCGAACCATCGATAGTCACATCAAACGTCTTCGCAAGAAGTTTAAGGTAGTTGATGATGATTTCGAGATGATCGAAACCCTATACGGCGTCGGCTATCGCTTTTGCGAGTAGGATTAACATAAATTGCTAAAAAAAAGAGATATTAAGTCCGAAAATTTCCCAAGTAGAAAGCGATCATTTGCGCTATCAGAACGATTTTTAAGACTTTTTCGATTGGTAATTTTGCGAGCTTCATCTAGTCTGGTTAGACGAATTGTGGTTCTTAATCTTGCCGGTTTATTTGCACTTTTAATTGGATTTCTTTATCTAAACCAATTTAGACAAGGATTGATTGATTCCAGAGTCGAAAGTCTTTTGACGCAGGGCGAAATCATTGCTTCTGCGATTGCCGCATCGGCGACGATTGAAGTGGATTCAATTACGATTGATCCTGAGAAATTGTTGATGCTTCAGGCCGGAGAAAGTACGATTTCCGGCGATGAGGACACAGAGTTTTCGATTAATCCTGCAAGAGTTGCCCCTTTGTTACGAAGGCTTGTAACGCCCACAAGAACACGGGCTAGAATTTTTGATCAGGATGGTGAGCTCCTTATTGATACGGCTGCCATGTATTCTCGCGGAGATATTCTGAGGTTCGATTTAGAACCTCCAAAGTCTCAAGATGATACTTTGATTTCAAGGACATGGGACGTCGTTAAACATAGCCTTGGTCCCCGTATTCGTTCGCAAAGGGACGAAGTCGACGCAATGCAGGGTAATAACATCAATGAAGTCAAACGTGCTTTTGTCGGTGCGCCTGCCAGCGTTGTTCGGGTTAATAGCGCGGGTGATACAATCGTCTCCGTTGCGGTTCCTGTCCAGCGATTGCGGATTGTAAGAGGTGTGCTTCTATTATCGACTTTAGGCGGCGACATTGATAGCGTAATCAGGACGGAACGGCTTTCCATTCTCCGGGTTTTTGCCATCGCAGCCTCCGTTATGCTGATCGTTTCCGCGCTTTTTGCCGGAACAATTGCGGGGCCAATTAGACGGCTTTCCTCAGCCGCGGATAGGGTCCGTCGGGGTATAACAACGCGATCGGAAATCCCCGATTTTACAATGCGTAGCGATGAAATTGGACATCTTTCGGGTTCCCTTCGCGATATGACGCGGGCGCTCTACAATCGGATTGAGGCAATTGAGAGCTTCGCGGCGGACGTCGCGCACGAGCTTAAAAATCCGCTTACCTCGCTGAGAAGTGCCGTTGAAACGTGGCCGCTTGCCCGGACGGAGGAAACCCGTGCCCGGCTATTGGACGTTATTAAACACGATGTCCGACGTCTTGACCGCCTGATCAGCGATATTTCGGACGCATCACGCCTTGATGCCGAACTTGCCCGAACCGATGCCCAGCCGTTCGATGTGTCGAAATTGATTTCAGCTGTTGTCGAAGTCGCCAATAGCGTTAGATCCGGGGATCATATCGAGACGGTTTTGAGGGTCGTTGATCACCCGCTCGGTACCTCAGCCTATCGAATGATCGGCCATGATTCTCGGATCGGACAGGTAATTAATAATTTAATCGATAACGCAAAATCTTTCTCAAATTCCGATGGTAAGGTTATAATTAAATTAGAAAGAATATCGGGGAATATTGAAATCAGAATTGAAGATGAAGGGCCAGGAATTCCTGAACATGCATTGGAAAAGATTTTTGATCGTTTTTACACCGATAGGCCAAACCATGGGTTTGGACAGAATTCTGGACTTGGTCTGTCTATTTCGCGTCAGATCATTCATGCGCATCGCGGCACCATTTGGGCTGAAAATATACTGTCCGCCGATGCTAAAATGCTAGGCACCACTTCACTGGGCGCGCGTTTTATTATTCGCTTGCCGGCGGCGACCTGAACGCGATGATCGTCACTGCTCAATCAGTTCATGCCAATTGTGTCGTAGTGGGGGATTCGGGCATTCTCATTCGCGGTCCATCTGGCAGCGGTAAATCGACGGTATCTCGTCGTCTCGTCGATTTATCCCGCAATCTAGGATATTTTAGCGAGATAGTTGGGGATGACCGGATATTGTTACGTTCGAATGGAACCCGCATCGTTGCTTCTGGGCATCCGCTGATTGATGGCAGATTTGAAATAAGGGGGCTAGGAATTGCTCGATCAAATTTCGAAAGTCGAGCCGTCATAAGGCTTCTCGTGGATTGCGAACCTGTGCTAGTGGTACGAGCGCCGGAGGTTTATGAAACTACCGGCGAGCTATTCGGCATTTTCCTTCGTCGAATTACCGTAACGCCTGACACTGCAGACCATGTGCTGGTCGCTTTGGGATTGCGTAATATAGTAATTTGACATTGGAAATTTTGGCGATGAGAACGAAATTGATTTATCTTTCTCATCATCAGGGTCGTTTTGGGTTGGTTTTGTTCCATTATTAGAGGAATTCTA
>CANCAR010000214.1 GCA_947374125.1 Hyphomicrobiales bacterium
GGCGTTTACCGATGGAATAGGGGCTCATGTTATCCTTGATATGGTCGGAGGCTCCTATATCGCCCGAAATTATGCGGCGGCGGCGCGGGATGGTCGGATCGTGCAAATCGCATTTCAGGGCGGATCGAAAGCGGAAGTCGATTTTGTGCCGCTGATGATGAAACGATTAACCCATACCGGATCTACACTCAGGCCACGCTCCGTTGAGGAGAAGGCCATCATTGCTAAAGCGCTTGAAACCCGCGTCTGGCCACTCCTGGCCAAAGGCCAATGCAGGCCTGTCATTCACGCGACATTTCCGCTGCGGGAGGCTGCCGACGCGCATCGAATGCTGGAATCCGGTGTCCATACCGGAAAAATCATCTTAATACCGTAATATACGCAACAGGTTCTCATTGCACGAGCGGCGAGTTACGCCTATATTGATGATATTCCCGCCAAGCAATGCGCTGTGGGGCTTCGGCCAAAAGCCGGTCGGAGCATGCGGTTCCGTATGCGTTGCTGGGTCGGTTTATGTGATTGGTAATTGCCGTTCGAGAAGGATGCGATAGATGACTGCAACTCCGTTGATGCCTAAGGCGACGGCTGTGTGGCTGGTGGATAACACCGGTCTGACATTCGATCAGATTGCCGATTTTTGTCATTTGCATCCGCTTGAGGTCAAAGGCATAGCGGATGGAGAAGTGGCTGCCGGCATTAAGGGCATGGACCCTGTGATGTATGAGCAACTCAACCGTGACGAAATTGCAAAGGCCGAGGCGGATCCGAATTATCGGTTGAAGCTTAAGGTCTCCTCCGTTCGTCTGCCAGAGCGCAAGCGTACCAAGGGCCCCCGTTATACGCCGCTTTCGCGCCGTCATGACCGTCCAAATGCCATTCTTTGGCTGGTGCGCAGCCATCCGGAACTAAAAGACGCCCAGATTATGCGGCTTGTTGGTACTACCAAGACCACGATTCAGCAGGTCAAGGACAGGACGCATTGGAACTCAGCGCAACTTCAGCCAATGGACCCGGTCACCTTGGGGCTTTGCTCGCAGATCGATCTTGATTTTGAGGTCAACCGCGCGGCGAAGGATCGTCCCACGATCGTTGAAGAAGCCGCGCACACTTTGCTGCCAGCAGAAGTAACGACCGCCCGCGAAACCGCCGAGCCGTTTGCAGGCTTTACGACCAAGCGCGAAGAGATCACGGAAGAGCCAATCGATGTCGATTCGGTTTTTGCCAAGCTGAAGCAGCTTAAAACAGCGGAATAAGCATTCATAAACAAGCAGGATAGGGCGGTCTGTAAAGCCTCCCTGTCCTGATGATGACGGCGAGACCGGCACGAAAGCGCTCGAACGGCTTCAATTTGACTTTTATGACGAATTTTTGCCGAATTTAAATTAATTTATCGCTCAATCGGAACCCTCTGTTAACCATCCCGCGTTACCCTTAAATCCAAACAGGTTCATCTCGTTCAGGAGCAGGGTAATGCTGACATCAATCGGTACTTTTCGGTCGCTGAAATTGGTATTCGCGCTTGGCGCGGCTATGGCATTGGCAGCGTGCGCCTCAGATAAGGCAACCACCAGCGCGGGTGATATGGCAGGCCTTGGTGCAGGTGGCGCGGCTACTCCGGGCAGCTCGCAGGATTTCTCAACCAATGTTGGTGACCGGGTGTTCTTCGAATCCGATTCGTCGGACCTCACCCCGACATCAACCGCAACGCTTGAAAAGCAGGCTCAGTGGCTTAATCAATATGGCTCGTACAAGATTACGGTCGAAGGCCATGCCGACGAGCGCGGAACGCGCGAATACAATTTCGCCTTAGGCCAGCGCCGGGCGCAGACTACCCGCGATTACCTTGTGAGCAAGGGCGTCGCAGCCTCGCGGCTTTCGACCAAGTCTTGGGGTAAAGAAAAGCCGGTGGCCGTATGTGATGATATCTCCTGCTGGTCGCAAAATCGCCGGGCTGTAACCACGTTAAACGGCGGTAACTGATCAGGGCGCATCATCCCGGGTCTTTATCCGGGTAAAGTTTTGCCATATTCCAGCCATCGGCGCGGGCCATTCTCGTGCCGATGGCATTTTTGATTAAGGGATTCCCGATGTTCGCCCGGTTAGCCGCTTCGCTCTTGCTTGCTGTTTCTTTGTTCATGGGCACAACGACATCGCCTTACGCGCAGGAAGACCAGACCGATTCGGACTATGTGGTCCGGATCACGAAGCTCGAATCGACCATCCGCCAGCTGTCCGGACAGGTGGAGGAGCTCCAATTCAACACCAAGCGGCTTGAAGATCAGATTAAGCAGCTGCAACAATCAGGTGGAGGCGGCCAACCCGCGCAGGCCACTCCCCAGGCGGTTCCAAAGACAACCGCTACGCCAACGACAACGGATAACGGTAACGGTCCGCTTGATCTAATGTCGGCGGGCAAAGGCGCTACACCGCCAGCCGCACCATCCGGCACCTTAGCAGCACAAGCCGCTGTCGCCGCAAAAGTAGCCCCCGCTGAAACGGCCGCTATACCAAAAGACGCCAAATCGGATCTCGTTGCGGCCAAAGTGCAATTCCGCGGTGGCGATTTTGTCGGCGCAGCCACCGCCTTGCGCCAATTCCTCCAGACATGGCCAAAGGATGGTGGTGTCACCGAAGCCACGATCCTGCTCGGCGATGCGGAATATCGGCAGAAGCGCTACCCAGAAGCCGCGCAGCAATATCTCAAGATCGCGCAGGCCAATCCTGTCAATGCCTCGGCACCCACTGCGTTCGCCAAGCTCGGCGATGCGCTTGTCTCGATGGGACAAAAACCACAAGCCTGTGCGACCTTTAACGAATTTAGCAAGCGTTTTCCGGAAGCCGAGGATTCGCTAAAGGCACGGGTTGAGCGCGCCAAAAAGGGAGCTGGCTGCTGAAGCGCCAGATGAACCGTTCGGCCAATCGGCCTATCGAGGCCGAAGAAGCCCGTTCTTTGTTGCGTCCGATCGAGACATACCGCCATGTGTTGCTCGCCGTTTCCGGTGGGGCGGACTCGCTTGCAATGATGCTGTTAGTTGCCCGTTGGGCAAAGGAGCAGGGCCCACAGGGCGCTCAGCTTTCGGTTGCCACCGTAAACCATGATCTACGGCCTGAGGCTGCTGAAGAGGCTGCCTCCGTTTCCTTGATGGCAGAAGAACTGGGCCTGTCGCACATGGTTTTGGTATGGACCGGCGAAAAGCCTTCAACCGGTTTACAAGAAGCAGCGCGCGAGGCCCGGTACCGCCTTCTCAAAGCGTATGCGGAAGCCATCGGCGCGGAATCCATTCTATTAGCCCATCATGCGGATGATCAGGCGGAGACGGTATTGATGCGGCTTTCGGCTGGATCAGGCCTATCCGGCCTTGCGGGCATGGCATCGGAAACCCGATGGGACGGCATGATCCTCCTGCGACCCTTTCTCGCAGTCTCTGCGCATCGGCTCCGCGCAACGGTTGAGGCAGCCGGATGGAAGCCGCTTGAAGACCCCTCCAACCGCAGTGATCGTTTCACACGCGTCAGGGTTCGTAAAGCGCGCGACGTGCTGGCAGCCGAAGGGCTCGACGCTGTTAGGCTCGGAAGGCTGTCCATGAGGATGCGACGCGCCGATCACGCTTTGCACACTGCTGCGAAAATTGCGCATGACTCCTATGTTTTGCCTGCATTAGAAGGCATTCGCTTCGCTTTTGGATTATTCAATGAACCGGACGAAATCGTCTTACGTGTCGTCGGTCAGAGCATCACATCCTTAAAGGATGGCACCTCGCCGGAACTGTTGGCCCTTGAAAGGATTGTTCAAGTGCTGCTTCATGCACGTCACCAAGGCAAAAGTCTGCGCCGGACACTGGGTGGCGTCGTGCTTTCATTGGACAAAGAAGGGACGCTTTCCCTCACGCCTGAGGGGCCGCGAGGAAGCTATTTTAACCGCTAGAACAGGTTTTATGTTTGCTTCCCTTGGCAAGGCGGTATTTGACCCCTAAATATAGGGTATGAAACTGGTCGGAGAAGGATTTATCCTATCCCTCCTAAACAGGTGTTTGGTCTCTCCATGAACCCTAATATTCGCAATTTTGCCCTGTGGGTCATCATTTTCCTTCTGGTGCTCGCTCTGGTCACGCTTTTCCAAAGTCCCGGATCGCGCAACGCATCGCAGGAAATGAGCTACAGCCAGTTCCTTTCCGACGTCGATAGTGGCCGCGTGGCGGGTGTTACCATCGCCGGAGCCGACATTTCGGGAACCTTGACCGACGGGCGTCCCTTCCAGACCTATGCGCCGAACGATCCAACCTTGGTAACCCGCCTCTCCCAAAAGGGCGTTAATTTCTCGGCGAAAGCGCCGAGCGATGGCATGCCTTGGTATTTGGCGCTGTTGGTGAACTGGTTGCCATTGATCATCGTGATGGCCGCTTGGTTCTTCCTGTCGCGCCAGATGCAGGGTGCTAATGGTCGCGCTATGGGTTTTGGCAAGTCAAAGGCCAAA
>CANCAR010000215.1 GCA_947374125.1 Hyphomicrobiales bacterium
GCCCGGCAAGCCACAACGGCTGAAACCATCACGCAATTGCTCGTCGCGTCGCCTAGCCACGCGGCTGAGAAACGTGAAACCTTGCGCAGGCTCATGCGCGATTCGTCGGACGCCAAAAACGGTATCATCTTCTGCAACCGCAAATCGGACGTCCAAATCGTCTGGAAATCGTTGGAGAAACACGGCTTCAGCGTCGCAGCCCTTCACGGCGATATGGACCAACGCGCCCGTACCGTGGCACTCGACGGGTTCCGCGCGGGCACCACGCAATACCTCGTCGCCTCAGATGTTGCCGCCCGCGGGCTTGATATTCCCGATGTCAGCCATGTCTTCAATTACGATGCCCCGCATCACGCAGAAGATTATGTCCACCGCATCGGCCGCACCGGTCGCGCCGGTCGGTTAGGCACGGCCTACACGATCATTACATCGGCGGATGATAAGAATCTGTCCGCCATAGAAGCGATGATCAAACGCCCAATCCCTTGGCTTGGTCCTTCGCTGGTGGATGCCAAATTCGAAGATGCTCCGCGCGAATCAACTGCCCGTGGCCGCCGCGAAGACGCTGGCCGTGGCCGTGGTGGAAGAAAGCCAAGACCGGTTGAGGCAACGGCATCTGATCCAGCGCCTGCTGCGGCAACTCCCCCATCAACCGAAAAGCGCGCCCCGCGTCCGCCAAGAGAGGCTGCACCCGAGCGGCAAGAGCGCATGCCCCAACAACCCCAAGCGCAACGCGTGGAGCGACCTGCTCAGGCCGAACGACCGACCCGCGAAGAAAGACCGCAGCGCCGCACCTACCATGACGATGACGGCCCAACGCCAAAAGGCCTCGGCGACCACATGCCCGGGTTTTTGATGCGGTCGACGAAGGTGAAGTGACGCGTAAAGGAAGTTTTGACCCTTCTCCCTGAGGGAGAAGCGGGTTCGAGAGGCGGGTTCAACTACTCTGCCCCAGCGCGCTTGGCGCGGCTATCGTCCACAATCCATTCATCCATAGGGTCAAGCGGTCATTTGGCACGGATTTTGGCTAGAATTTCATGCACTTATCCCAAATTTTCACGCGGATTGTGACCTAAATTTGCAATTTTTGCAAAGCTCACAGCAAGATCTCTTTGATGACCCTGTTTGCTATGTCTACCTCCCCGAGGGATGTACGGATGGTAAGGCCATCCTGATAGAATGTGAGCGTTCTAATGAAATCTTAATCGTGCCCTGGTTCTTTATTTTGTCGCATGTTTTTATGATTAACCAGCTTCTTCTTAATCGAAACATGCTTTAGGTAAATGGATTCAATGTCGACGCACCCAGCCCGGCTACGTCTGCCTCATTTCGGGTCACAAGTTTCAGACCATGAACCTTTGCCGTCGCAGCTAATAACCCATCAATGACTGGGAGTGGACGAATAGCGTTCATACGACCCCATTCATCTGCAACGGGTGGATCAATTGGAAGTACTCGCTCTCCGAACGCCTCCGTGACGGCATCGAGCCAATTTTCGAGAATTACGGCTTGGGTCGGGTCACGCATCCTCAGGAGTTCCAGCCCTTTGCGGATTTCGCCCAAAACGAGAACGCTAAGGCATAAGTCCTCATCGACAACCGTTGCATACCATTCTGCAACACCCGGGTTGCAGCGTTTGCCCTTCCGAACTTCAGAAATCACATTGGTGTCGACGAGATATCTCACAGATCGATCTCACGACCCATATCGCGCGGACGTTCAAACTCAATTCCCTCAAATGGCGCAGAAGAGAGAAGATCCTTCAACCCGTTATGCAGCGGTTTGGAGAACCGAGCCTTCAAAACACTGCGCGCTTCGGCAGCAGTCTGAGGATTACCAAGCGCATTGGCTATGCTTCGAACAAGAGCCGCGTCTTCCTTTTGAACATGAATTTCGACGCGGACCATACCCTTCTGACGAAGACGCTTTCTGAACATATCGACGGGTGTCTTTTGAACGGCGGTCATTGAAGCCTTCCAACGCTGGCGTACTTATTTCCGGAAATTTACCGGAAAACAGACAAAGCAGCAAGGGCTTACTTACGCTGCAAGCCTAATAAGTCTTAATCAAGCCCCCTATCGAAAAAGGGCTCAAGCTAAATTCACCTGAGCCCACCCCCTTACTCCGCCGCCGCCAAAATTGGCTCCGGCGGCGTATATTTTAAAATCGGGCTTCTGGCCGCCCGTGTCTCGTCCATCCGACGGACCGGCGCGTGATAGGGCGCACCCGTGAAGCGCTCCACTTCGCCCCGCTTCACCGAGAAGGCCAAATCGCGCAAAGTGGCGATGAACAAATCGAGAGAGGCCCGGCTTTCGCTCTCGGTCGGCTCAATCAGCATCGCGCCGTGCACCACAAGCGGGAAATAGACCGTCATCGGGTGATAGCCCTCGTCGATCATGGCTTTGGCGAAATCAAGCGTGCTGACGCCGGTATCTTTGAGCCAAGCATCATCGAACAATACTTCGTGCATGCAAGGCCGGTTGCCAAACGGCAAGGACATCAGATCCGCCAAACCAGCGCGAATATAATTCGCATTCAGCACCGCATCCTCGGACGCCTGCCGCAAACCATCCGCACCGTGCGAAAGCATATAGGCGAGCGCACGGACATACATGCCCATCTGGCCGTGAAACGCCGTCATCCGCCCAAACGCATGCGCGCCATGCAGCGCGGCTTCGCTTTGATGTTCCACAAGCTCCAACCCCTCATCCGTATGGCGGACAAAAGGAACCGGCGCAAAGGGGGCGAGTAATTCCGAGAGCACCACCGGCCCAGCGCCTGGCCCGCCGCCACCATGTGGCGTTGAAAAAGTTTTGTGCAGGTTGATATGCATGGCATCGACGCCAAGATCACCGGGGCGGGCTTTGCCGACAATGGCGTTAAAATTCGCGCCATCGGCGTAAAAATACCCGCCCACCGCGTGAATGGCGTCCGCAATCGCCACGACATCCTTTTCAAACAACCCGCAGGTATTCGGATTGGTCAGCATAATCGCCGCCGTGTCGGGGCCTGCGAGCGAGGCGACAACCGCCGGATCCACCGTGCCATCCTCGCGCACGGGCACGGGCTTCACCACAAAATGAATGAGCGCCGCAGTAGCTGGATTTGTGCCATGGGCGCTGTCAGGAACCAGAACGACTTTACGAGTGTCCGCCTCGCCCTTGGCCTCGATCGCAGCCTTAATCGCCATCATCCCACATAATTCGCCATGCGCTCCGGCCTTTGGAGAAAGCGCCACGGCATCCATGCCCGTCAACTCCATCAACCAATGCGACAGTGTGTGCATCACGTCTAATGCGCCTTGGACGGTTGAAACGGGTTGCAAGGGATGCACATCGCCAAAGCCCGGCATCCGCGCAATCTTCTCGTTCACCCGCGGGTTATGCTTCATGGTGCATGAGCCGAGCGGGAAAAGCCCCGTATCAATGCCATAATTCTTCTGGCTCAGCCGCACATAATGCCGCATCGCTTCAGGCTCGGAGAGACCCGGCAAACCGATCTCACCCTTGCGCTGCAAGCCTCCTAACCGGCTTTTAAACGGCTTGGGCGCTACAAAATCTACGCCCGTTGTTTCCAGCCGACCCGTCTCAAAAATCAACGGTTCAATCTGCTCCAGCGCCTTGTTGCCGGTAAATGTCGCGTGCGAAGCGTTTTCGCTCATGCCCGGGGTCGTTGGGCGTCCCTGACGGTTCAACATCACACCACCTCCTTCAACGCTGCCACAAGGGCAAAGCGGTCCTCATCCGTGTTCACTTCCGTATTCGCCACCACAAGCAGATCATCGAGCCCTGCGTCCGGCAAAAGCCGCGAGACTGGCACACCCCCCATAATGCCGCGCGTAGCCAACTGTTCGACGCAATGCGCGGCGTTGCCCTTGATGCGAACCGTAAACTCGTTGAAAAAGCTCTGGTTCAGAACTTGGGCACCCGCCACATCCGCCAGCATCTCGGCAAGATGCACGGCATTGGCGTGGTTAATCTCCGCAACGCGCTTTAGCCCCGTCTGCCCGAGCAAGGACATATGGATGGTGAACGCCAGCGAGCAGAGGCCCGAATTGGTACAGATATTCGACGTCGCCTTATCGCGCCGAATATGCTGTTCGCGGGTCGAGAGCGTCAGCACAAAGCCGCGTGTTCCCTCGGCATCCACCGTCTGGCCACACAGCCGCCCGGGCATTTGCCGAACATACTGGCTTTTCGTGGCAAACAACCCGACATAAGGCCCACCAAAATTCAAAGCATTGCCGATGGATTGCCCCTCACCCACCACAATATCCGCGCCCATCTCGCCGGGAGGGGTTATCAGCCCAAGCGACATGACTTCGGTAAACACGGCAATCAGCAAGGCACCGTTCGCATGACATTTATCAGCAATCGCCTGCAAATCTCTGAGATTGCCAAAAAAATCGGGCGTTTGAACAACCACACACGAAACCGTATCGTCAATCAGAGGCAACACATCTTC
>CANCAR010000216.1 GCA_947374125.1 Hyphomicrobiales bacterium
TGGTTGGCGGTGCTCGGGATAAAGTAAAATATTTACAAAAAAATTACTTTTTATTATTTTTACGACTATTAATATTCGCAAACTCTTTGGGAGTTAAATCTGTTGTGCTGGGGTTACTAATGTTGACTTTCGTCATAACTAATGAACAACCACTACTCACGCTTACATCTGCACAGACTTTTATCGAGAAATTATCTTCGCCCGAATATCCTCGAACAGCCCGATAAACAAATTCGAAATCATTAACTGTAACTAAACCATGTTTTGGTTGAGTTACAACCGCCAAACTCTTCAGCATGACATTATAGTTCGAACTCAGATGAAAGTTGACACCACAAGAACCATCGACGGTGTCTTGAGTTAAGTTTACAACATCCCCACTAAAATTTGGAAATTTCCCATGCGGGCTACACGCCGAATAAGCGCTGGTAGAAAGTATACAACCAATAATAGTAATAATTGCTGTCCGCAATTTAATCTCCCGTATCGTTATCAAAAACTATCAACAAGAAAAAAACATGAGTTAACGTAGCTATACTCACAAAATAAATCTGTCAATTTGAGTTTTTAAGGCTGGTTAGCAGATAGATATGTGTCAAGCTATTGTGAACTAATGACCCCTCAGATTTACAAGCATTCTCATCAATTATAATATTTGCCAATTATCCGGTTGGTTCAACGTCGAAGATTAGATATGCTTGGCCATCGATCCCCGAAAAAAATTCAAGGCAACCCACCAAGCCATCCAATGTAAGGCCTGCCTCTCGCTCAGCAGCAAGCGACTCCGAGCCACGGCTTTTGGATAGCTTGCTGCCGTCAGGCCCCATGATCAAATCGTGATGCCAATAAAGCGGTTGCGGAAGACCCAATAGGCTTTGCAGCACACAATGAATATCGGTTGCTGCCTCCAAATCCATGCCGCGGACAATATGGGTAACCCCTTGCAAAGCATCGTCGACCACAACCGCGAGGTGATAGCTTGTCGGCGTATCTTTACGCCTAAGAACAACATCGCCCCAACGCGCGGGATCAGCGCTTCGGTAGGTGACCTCACCCGTTTCAGGATCAAAACTGCGCCATTGCAGGGGACCCGTTAAGGCAACAGCCTTTGCCATATCGATCCGCCATTGCGGCGCTTCGCCTTTAGTGGTCCGATGGCTACAAGTGCCGGGGTAGAGCGGCGTTCCATCCGGATCCTGCGGCCAATCGGGCCCTTTGGCCTGAACCTCAGCGTTTATTTCTCCCCGTGTACAGAAACAGGGATAAACAAGCCCTTGTGCAGTGAGCGTCGCGAAGGCTTTGGCGTAATCGTCCATATGCTGCGATTGGTGCCGGACGGGTTTCTCGTAATCGATACCCAACCAAGCAAGCGTTTCCTCAATCATGGCGATATGCTCTGGCTTGCTGCGGGCAGGGTCGATATCCTCAATGCGAAGCAGCATCCGGCCGCCAAGCTTTTGCGCCAACGCGGCATTCAATAAAGCGGACAGTGCGTGCCCGCGATGCAAAGGTCCGTTCGGGCTCGGCGCGAACCGCACCACCGCTTGCGTCGAAAGGGGAGAACGATCAGGGTTAAGGGGGTGCGTCATTCAGCGGTTACAAAAGGAATAGCCATGCTCGTCGACAGTGAAGAGGCGCTCGACACCGGCCTCGCTGCCTTAATAGCACAAGACCCGGCGGTTGCGGAATTGCTCCGAATTGGCGGGCGGCCTAATTTAAGAAAGCGCAATCCCGGTTTACAGGGTCTTGCCGCCATTATTGTATCGCAACAAGTTTCAACCGCGAGCGCGAGTGCCATCTGGGCAAGGGTGGAAGCGCGGTTTCCGGCCTTGAGCGCCAGCGATATTTTGGCCACTGACGATGAGACCCTTCGCAGCTTAGGACTTTCATCGCCCAAAATCCGCGCGCTTCGGGCAGTTGCTGTGGCTATTGACGAGGGTCACCTCGCCTTTGACCATTTGGAAACCTGTTCGGCGGAGGAAGCCGAGCAACATATGGTCGCGATCAAAGGCATCGGGCCATGGACGGCGCGGATTTATCTCTTGTTTTGTTTGGGCCATCGCGATGCGTTTCCCGCGGGCGATCTGGCGTTGCAGGAGGCCGTGAAGATCGGCTTTGACCTGCCAACGCGCCCGAACCCGAACGAGCTTGAAGCCTTTGCCGAGCGCTGGCGCCCTTGGCGGGGCGTGGCGGCCAAGCTGCTTTGGAGCTATTACGGCGCGATGAAATCTGGCAAAGAGGCGGTTCCCGCAGGAACCGAGGAATAGACGCGATGAAGATGGACGGACCACGCCTTGCTGCCAAATCCGGCAAAGCCAAACAGCTCGTTGTTTTCCTGCATGGCTATGGCTCGGACGGCAATGATTTGATCGAATTGGGGCAGCAATGGCAAAACTGGCTGCCCGACGCGGCCTTCGTCTCGCCGCATGCGCCAGAGCCTTCGGGCCTATCGCCGATGGGACGGCAATGGTTCCCGCTCACCATGCGCGACCCGTCCGAGCGGTGGCGCGGGGTTGTAGGGGCAAGGCCGACACTGGACGCGTTTCTCGATGCAGAACTTGCCCGACTTGGCTTGGGTGCCGACCGCCTCGCTTTGGTGGGCTTTAGCCAAGGTACGATGATGGCGCTCCATGTGGGCCTTAGGCGGGTTACGCCGCCTAAGGCCATTCTTGGCTATTCAGGTATTTTGGTGGGGCCCGATCATTTGAACGAGGCAACCGGCAGGCCGCCTATTCTGTTGGTTCATGGCGACCGTGACGATGTGATCCCGATCGATGCGGTGTTCACCTCGTCCGATGCATTGGGCAAAGCGGAGATCGGTTGCCAATACCACCTCTCACTCGGCGTCGCCCATGGCATTGATGGGGGCGGTTTGAAGCATGGCGGGTTGTTTTTGGCCAAAGCCCTGACGGGTAAGACGCCGGGTTAAGCCAAGCGCTCAGCGCGGGGTGCCGTTGTGACGATGAAAACACCGATCAGCACGATGACTCCACCGGTAATCTCACGCACCCCAACGACCTCGCCCAAGAAGATCACGGCCAAAACGGTGGCGAAAACCGGCATTAGATAGCCGATCATCGCGGCTTTGGTCGGTCCCTGCTCGCGGATCATATACATAAAGATGGTGATCGGCAGGGCGGTTGCCATAATCGACAACCCAAGGGCGGCGGGCAGACTGTTTAAAACGGGTAGATAGGCGGAATATCCGCTGAGCAGGAACGTCAACGCGGTGGCCACCAGCGCCGACACGGTTTGTTGGCCGAGCGCCATGCGGGAGGGCTCCACCTGCGGAATCATTTTCGCGTAAACATTGCCGATGGCGTAACAGGCCGAGACGACCACCATCGCCAAAGCGCCAAAAAAGCTCGCGCCATGGCCATCAAACGCGGCGGGGCCGATCAGAACCAACATGCCGACAAGGCCTACCAGCACGCCACCGACGCGCCGGAGCGTCAAGCGCTCATCCACAAACGCGAAATGCGAAAGCACCGCAACCATTAAAGGGCCGGAGGCTTGAATCATCGCGCTTGGCCCGGCACCAGCAGATTGCAGGGCATAGGCGGTAAGGACATTCGGCAACCAGCCGTTTAACGTGCCCAGCATCAACCAGGGGACAAGCTCAAACCGCTGCGGGATGGGCGATAATCCGCGCACCAAAAACCAACTGGACAAAATCAACGCGGCGATACCGGCACGGACCGAGGCGATGGCAAACGGATCGACGCGATCCGCCAACAGCTTCATGAACAAAAAGCCGCTCGACCATAAAAGCGAGCAGGCCAGTAATTGGACCACAAAAAACGACCGCTTTGAACCGCTCATGCCGCACCACCGAGGAGATCAATTAAAGCGGGGATCAGCGGCTCATCCGCTGGAGGCATTGGGAAATCACGGAGTTTATTGGCACGCACCCATTTAAGCGCCGCGTGTTCTTTGGCCTCAACAACACCCTCCCACCGCCGGCAGACATAAAGCGGCATCAAAAGATGAAAATCCGGATAGGGAAAGCTCGCAAAACTAAGGGGCGCAAGGCAGGGCTCTTTAACGGTGATGCCTAGCTCTTCGTGCAATTCGCGGATTAAGGTTTCCTCAGGCCGCTCCCCCGCTTCCACCTTACCGCCGGGAAATTCCCATAGGCCCGCCATGCCCTTGCCTTCGGGGCGCTGCGCAATCAGCACGCGCCCATCCGTATCAATCAGCGCGCACGCAACAACCAAGAGAAGTTTCAAAGGCAAGATTCCAGCATTTTCTGCACAAAAAGTAAGCGCCACCATAGCGATTTCAGCCGCTTCGACAACCACCAGCCTCCCTAAAAGCGCGGGATTTACTCGCGCTTAATCTTTTTCGGCAAGGATTTGTTGAGCATGTTTTGAAGTCCGGCGCGACGCGCGGCGGATCAGTTTAAGTGAGCGATCCCGCCTTGCCAGCCCATTTTCCGCGATT
>CANCAR010000217.1 GCA_947374125.1 Hyphomicrobiales bacterium
AACGCAAAAATCAACGTCATGATTAGGGAGAGATATTCGCTTACCTTCGGCAACAGCTCAATCGAGGCAGCACCCGCCACATCCAACTGCTGCTGCCCGATTGAATATTTCATAACGATCGGCATCGCGATAAAAAAGACGACCGAGGCGCCTAATAGAAATAAAACCGGCGTGGCGATGAGGTAGGGGACGAATGCGTCCTTCTCATTCTTATACAGCCCGGGTGCAACAAATTTATAAATCTGTGTGGCCACTACCGGGAATGAGCAAAAAGAAGCACCAAACACGGCGATTTTAATTTGCGTGAACAAATATTCCAACGGTGCGGTGTAGATTAGCTTAACTTGTGAAACGTCGCCGGCTGCCAACACGTAAGGAAATATCAAAATATTGTAGATTTGCTTCGCGAAAAAGAAGCTCATGAAAAACATAATGAAGAATGCGACCAACGATTTGATGAGCCGCGAACGCAACTCAATCAGATGTTCCATCAATGGTGCTTTAGAGGCATCAATTTCTTCAGCAGTCATGATGCTTCTTCTTCGCTTTCAGTCTTCTTTATAGCCTTGCGACGTTTCGGCTTATCTTCCGACACTTCTATCGCATCCGACTGCACAATAACTGGTTCAGCCGGCTCTTCCACCTTAACCTTGCGAGTGCGCTTTTTAGGCTCAGGCTTATCGTCGGCATCTATATCTGTCGGCCGCATGATGACCGTTTCGCCTGATGCCGCGTCAATGGTCGAGCTTCCCGATAACTCATCCGCGTTGACGTCTAACGCAGGAGCAGGTGCGCTGTAAGAAAACGGATAAACAGGCGTTGGCGTCGGGTTTGGCTCAATACTGATACCGGATATATCCGTTTTTATGTCCGTAATCAGCTTTTGCGCGTCCGCCATATCGGCTTCGCGCATCGCCTCGTTAAACTGGCCTTGAAATTCGCCAGCCATGCGGCGCATTTTTCCTACCGCCTGACCAATGGTACGCAGCAGTCCCGGTAATTCTTTCGGACCAATCGCCACCAACGCAACCACGCCAATGACGATCAGTTCGCCCGCACCAAAATCGAACATCGCGAAAATGCCTGTCTTTCGGGCGGATCAACCGCCCGATCCTATAATTAACCCGCTTTATGCTCTTGCGGCGCAGCCTGAGCAGCGCCCGCTGGGCGTTGGTCGGGAACGGGCTTGGCCATTTCCGAAGGCTGGGCCGAAGCAACCGTATCGTCGTCTGCCATGCCCTTTTTGAACGATTTGATGCCCTTGGCTACGTCGCCCATCAATTCCGAAACTTTTCCACGACCGAACAGCAACATCACGATGATGCCAACAACGACCCAGTGCCAAATGCTAACGCTTCCCATCAAAGCCTCCAATACGTAAAGTGGGCCAAACCTACGAGTGCCCAACAACCATTGGAGAGAAACTAGGCTGCCAGCCCATTAAAAACAAGAACTTCATTCGCAAGAAATGATAAAACCGTCTTTAAGCGTTTTGCGGATCCAACGCATCATCCACCGCAGCCGAGCGTTCTTCGGCCAATAGAACAAATAAATCCTCGTCGAGAGGGTCCTCATCACTCCTCAATCCAGGAGCATCCGATGGTTCTGGCACATCAAAATCGGCAGGCAGTCGACCGTCGAAGAAGCCAGCGCCCTTAAGTTCAGAGAGGCCAGGTAGTTCGCTGATCGAATGTAACCCGAACTGATCGAGAAACGACTCCGTCGTTCCGTAGGTCACGGGCCTGCCCGGTGTACGCCTCCGGCCGCGCAGCTTGATCCAATTCGATTCAAGCAATACGTCGAGCGTGCCCTTGCTCGTCGCGACCCCACGAATATCCTCGATTTCGGCCCGTGTCACCGGTTGGTGGTATGCAATAATGGCGAGCGTTTCGAGCGCTGCGCGTGACAAACGACGAGGCTCTTCGCGTTCCCTAACCAGGATATGCCCGAGATCGTCCGCTGTGCGAAACGCCCATTTTCCGGCTGTGCGAATGAGATTAACACCACGGGTCGCGTAATCATTCGAAATTTCCGCCAGCAATTCCGCGAGCGGTGCATCGGCTCCGACATGAAAACCAAACTCATCTTCCGATAAGGGGATCGCCGACGCAAAAAGAAGCGCCTCAACAATGCGCTTGTCGCGCAAATACCGAGCATCACGTTGTGCAACGCGCTCATTGGCCAGCACTTGTGGTCTAGGGTGTGACGTATCCTGTATCATGCAACTGACCTTTTAGGCGCGTTTTGGATAGGACGAAATTCAATCGGTGCAAAGGTACTTTCCTGACGAATTTCAACCCGTCCTTCTTTTACGAGTTCGAGTGTAGCGGATAATGACGTCGCTCTCACCGTCCGGCGCATGCTTGGCTCGACGATAAAGGAAATCAGGAAATCATCCAAAACGGACCATTCAACCGTCATGCCGATCAGCCGCTCAAGAGCAGCGCGTGCTGAATCAAGCGACCATACATGGCGCTTTTTAAGGGATATTCGCGCCAAAGCCCTAATCTGCCTCTGCTGCGCGTAGGCCGATAAGAGATCATGGATCGATCCCTCCCACTGGGTGATCCGTTTAAGCGCGACCGGCTCAGGACTACCGCGAGCAAAGATATCGCGATTGAGTTGCGGCCTTTCCTGCAAAAGTCGTGATACCGCGCGGATAGCCTCAAGGCGCCTTAACCGATTGGCCAACGCGGCAGCAAGATCGCTCGCATCGGGTTCTTCTGGTGAGGCGGTAACCGGCAATAAAAGCCGCGACTTTAAATAGGCGAGCCATGCCGCCATCACCAAATAATCTGCTGCGAGTTCCAGCCTCAGAGCCCGAGCTTCGTCGATAAAGGTCAGATATTGCTCAACCAAGGTTAAAATCGAAATCTTTGCTAAATCGACCTTTTGGCGGCGAGCCAACTCAAGCAAAAGATCAAGCGGTCCAGAAAAGCCGTCGAGGTCGACCAAACACACGGGATCATCAACGCTACGCGTATCTTCATAATCCGGTTCGCCAAAAAATGCGGTGCTCGATATGGCCACTGATATAAATCCAAAAGATAGAAATCAGAGTCTGGAGGCTTCACGACTGAAGAGCAAGCGCCACATGAAGGATTTCAGCGGCTTCCACAGGATCGAACGGCTTTAACGGTCCCCTGAGATAGGAAAGGGCATTTTCAGCCCGTTTAAGGCTAATCCCCTCTAACTCAATGGCGGCGGATGAAACGGAAGAAGCTTCTTCCATAACTCCATTACAATGAAGCGCGATATCACATCCTGCGGCGTAGAGCGCTTTGGTCAGGTCTTGGAAATCGCCCGTTAAGGCCTTCATCGACATATCGTCGCTGAGAAGTAAGCCGCCAAAGCCGATATGATCCCGAATGATTTCGTTAATGACGGCTTTCGATGTCGTCGCTGGCTGAGTAGGATCGATGGCATCGAACACAATATGCCCTGTCATCGCGATAGGAAAATTACGAAGTGCTCTAAATGGAACGAAATCGGTAGCCTCAAGGGTTTTCCGGTCCACGTTAACAACCGGAAGAGCGAAATGGCTATCAACCAACGCGCGGCCATGCCCGGGCATGTGTTTGATAACGGGTAGAACGCCCCCCTCAATCATACCCTCGGCGGCAGCACGCCCAATTTGCGCGATAAGTTCGGGACGAGTTGCATAGGCGCGGTCGCCAATCGCATTATCCGCGCCCTCAACGGGACAATCGAGCACCGGCATACAATCGACGCTAATACCGCAGGCCCTTAAATCATGGGCGATAAGACGTGAACCCAATCGCGCCAACTCGGAAGCACGCCGAACATCACCTTGAGCAGCCTCATAATATCGTCTAGCAGCAGGGTATTTTCGCCACAGGGGCGGCCCCATTCGCTGGACGCGTCCGCCTTCCTGATCGATAAGAACAGGAGCATCAGCTCGACCGACGATCTCGCGAAAGCGGGAGCAAAGATCCAGGATTTGTTCCGGATTAGAGATATTCCGTCGAAAAAGAATAAGGCCCCAAGGCTTAACTTCAAGAAAAAGCGCCTCTTCTTCGGCCGTAAGCACAGGTCCGGAACATCCGAGTATCAGGGCTTTGCAACGCATGGATACCAACACTCTGACGAGATCGATTTAGTTTTTAGCGATAAAGCATTTCGTGCCGGCGGCAGCGGCGGTGGCGCATGTTGCAGCAGCCGCATCTCGGGCGTAACCGACCGCCCTAACCCGATAGACCGTCTTCCCGCTGCTATCGCCTTTAACAACCGTCAAAGGATGAGCACCTAACAATTCTGTCAACGGAGCTTTCAGCTTGGCCAAAATCTGGTTTGCCTCAGCCTCCGACGGCGACGCTCCAAATTGTACTGAGAACTCTCC
>CANCAR010000218.1 GCA_947374125.1 Hyphomicrobiales bacterium
AAAAAGAACTTGCGTGTGAGAACAAAACGTGATCAATATTTTTTTATGCTTCCGCTTTGAGACTCAGTTTTAGCTCTGTCATAAGGATACTTAACTATGTCGCAACCCTCCCTCCGTCTCGTTGAAGGTCAATCCATGGACAAGACTAAAGCTCTCGATGCCGCACTCTCTCAGATCGAAAGGGCCTTCGGTAAAGGCTCGATTATGCGGCTCGGCAAGAATGAAAAATCGGTAGAGATTGAGACGGTATCAACGGGCTCGATTGGCCTTGATATCGCACTGGGCGTTGGTGGTTTGCCCCGCGGGCGCGTGGTTGAGATTTATGGGCCTGAATCATCGGGCAAGACCACCCTCGCGCTGCATACTGTTGCTGAAGCGCAGAAAAAGGGTGGCGTTTGCGGATTTATCGACGCGGAGCATGCTCTGGATCCGATTTATGCCAAAAAGCTTGGCGTTAATCTGGAAGACCTTTTGATTTCGCAGCCGGATACGGGTGAGCAGGCGCTTGAGATTTGCGATACGCTCGTGCGCTCGGGTGCGATTGATGTGCTCGTCATCGACTCTGTGGCAGCGCTTGTGCCGCGCGCGGAAATTGAAGGCGAGATGGGCGATGTGCAGCCCGGCCTTCAAGCGCGCTTAATGAGCCAAGCGCTCCGGAAGCTAACGGCATCGATCTCGCGTTCGAATTGCATGGTGATCTTTATCAACCAAATCCGGATGAAGATCGGAGTGATGTATGGCTCGCCTGAGACGACGACGGGCGGTAATGCGTTGAAGTTTTATGCGTCCGTTCGCCTTGATATTCGCCGCATCGGCTCCATTAAGGAGAAGGAAGAGGTTGTGGGCAACACGACCCGCGTTAAAGTGGTCAAGAACAAGGTCGCGCCACCCTTCAAGCAGGTTGAATTCGACATTATGTATGGCGAGGGTGTTTCCAAGATGGGTGAGCTCGTCGATCTGGGCGTCAAGGCTGGGATTGTCGAGAAATCCGGTGCTTGGTTCTCCTATGACAGCATGCGACTTGGTCAGGGCCGTGAAAATGCTAAAACGTTTTTGAAGGGCAATCCGGAAGTGGCAGCCCGTATCGAAATGCAGATTCGACAAAATGCAGGCATGTTGGCCGACCGGATTTTAGAGGCTGTGACCCCTTCGGCTGAAGATTTGGACGAAGGCGAGGAATAATTTTTAGCTGGCCAACGCCATAGAGGGATTGAGAGGCGCATGGTGTGTTCCATGCGCCTTTTGTTTTGCCTCGCATTATGGTGTCTTATGCTCGACAGCGGGCTGTTTCGCTTCTAAAAAGCGGGTGCGATAGATCGTGTGTGGGGCGAACGCCCTAAAACAGTTTTAAATTTTTGAGAGTGGCATCTGATGAGCGGTGTGAATGAAATTCGGTCAACCTTCCTCGATTATTTCGCGCGGAATGGGCATGAAATCGTAGCCTCGAGCCCGTTGGTGCCGCGCAATGATCCGACCTTAATGTTCACGAATGCGGGCATGGTGCAGTTCAAGAACGTGTTCACGGGGGTTGAAAAGCGCCCTTATTCACGCGCTGCCACATCGCAGAAATGTGTTCGCGCAGGCGGCAAGCATAATGACCTCGATAATGTGGGCTACACCGCCCGCCACCACACCTTTTTCGAAATGCTGGGTAATTTTTCCTTCGGTGACTATTTCAAAGAACGCGCGATTGAGCTCGCGTGGAACCTGATCACGAAAGATTATGCCATCGATAAATCGCGGTTGATGGTAACGGTTTATCACGAGGACGATGAAGCGCACGACCTTTGGAAGAAGATCGCTGGACTGCCGGACTCGCGTATTATCCGCATCCCGACCTCGGACAATTTTTGGGCGATGGGCGATACCGGGCCTTGTGGCCCTTGCTCAGAAATATTTTTTGACCATGGCGACAAGATTCCGGGCGGCCCTCCCGGCTCAGCCGATCAGGATGGTGACCGGTTCATCGAAATTTGGAACCTTGTCTTCATGCAGTTTGAGCAGCTAACGCCGTCTGAGCGCGTTTCTTTGCCGAAGCCGTCAATTGACACAGGCATGGGTCTCGAGCGTATCTCGGCATTGCTGCAAGGCACGCATGATAATTATCAGACCGACACGATGCGCGCTTTGATCAAAGCGGTTGCCGAAGTCACGGGTGTTGATCCGAAAGGGCAGGCGGGCCACCGTGTGGTTGCCGACCATCTTCGAGCAGTTTCCTTCCTCATTGCGGATGGTGTTTTGCCGTCGAATGAGGGGCGCGGCTATGTGTTGCGCCGGATTATGCGGCGCGCGATGCGGCATTTACAATTGCTGGGTGCACGTGAGCCATCCATGTTCCGTTTGGTACCCTCTTTGATCCGGGAGATGGGTCAGGCCTATCCGGAATTGGGCCGGGCGGAGCCGTTGATTGAGGAGACGTTACAGTTGGAAGAAACCCGCTTCCGCAAGACGCTGGAGCGCGGCTTGACCATGCTGGACGACGAAACGCGTGAGCTTTCCTCCGGCCATAATCTTTCGGGGGATGTAGCCTTTACACTTTACGATACTTATGGCTTCCCGCTCGATTTGACGCAGGATGCGCTCCGCGCGCGGGGCATTGGCGTGGATACAGACGGTTTTAACGCTGCGATGGAAAAGCAGCGCGATAAGGCGCGCGCGGCTTGGGCGGGTTCGGGCGAGGCTGCAACCGATACGGTTTGGTTTGGTGTGAAGGAGAAGGTCGGGGCGACCGAATTCTTAGGATATGACACCGAGCAGGCGGAAGGTGTTGTTCTTGCGCTCGTCTCGGATGGCAAGGTCGTCGACAAAATTGGCGCGGGCAAAACGGGCTTTGTCGTTTTGAATCAGACGCCTTTTTACGCTGAGAGTGGTGGCCAAGTTGGTGATACCGGCACGATGATCGGTGCCGGAATGAAAATTCGCGTCACCGACACGCAAAAGAAGCTTGGCGATTTGTTCGTGCATGTCGTTATGGTTGAAGAGGGCGAGGTGTTGGTGGCATCGGCGCTTGAGCTATCGGTTGAGCATGGCCGCCGCCGATCGATCCGGTCGAACCATTCCGCGACCCATTTGCTGCACGAAGCGCTCCGGCAGGTTCTGGGTGATCATATTGCGCAGAAGGGGTCGATGGTAGCCGCCGAGCGGCTACGTTTCGATTTTTCGCATACAAAAGCGATATCGGACGAGGAATTAGACCGGATCGAGGCCATTGCCAACCGCGTGGTGTTGCAAAACGATCCCGTTGTAACCCGTCTGATGGGCGTTGAAGAGGCGAAAGAGAGCGGAGCACGCGCTCTGTTTGGTGAAAAATACGGCGATGAGGTCCGCGTCGTTTCGATGGGGATCGAGGCAGCATCGAATACGCCCTATTCCATTGAATTGTGCGGCGGTACGCATGTGAGTCGGACGGGCGATATCGGTTTGATCAGTATCGTGTCGGAATCGGGCGTTGCAGCAGGTACACGTCGGCTTGAGGCGATGACGGGCGACGCAGCACGCCTTCATCTTGTGGCTGAATCTAAAAAATTAAGGGAGTTGTCGGGGCTTCTTAAAGCAACACCTCAGGATTCGGTTGAGCGTCTTTCGGCAGTTATTGACGAGCGCCGTAAGTTTGAGCGCGATTTGGCGGAGGCTCGCAAAAAACTGGCCATGGGTGGCGGCGGGTCGGGGGCAGGCGCTGATGTTACTGAGATCAATGGCATCAAGTTCATGGGACGCACAGTTGAAGGCGTCGAGATGAAGGATTTGAAGGGCCTCGCCGACGAAGCGAAGGTTCAGCTCGGTTCTGGCATTATTGCGCTCGTCAATTTGGGCGAGGATGGCAAGGCCGGGTTGGTCGTTGCCGTTACAGGCGATCTGACGGCGCGCTTTAGCGCTGTTGATTTGGTGAGGATCGGCTCTGAAGCATTAGGCGGTAAGGGCGGCGGTGGTCGACCGGATATGGCACAAGCTGGTGGGCCTGATGGAGCCAAAGCGGCGGAAGCGATTGACACGATTGCTGCCGTACTTCGGGGTGCTGGTTGATTGGCCGCGTGCCAGGGGCTTCTATTCGCCGCTTGGCGCGCTTGCGACTTCGTGTCTACGATATACTCGAACAGGCGATGCCGGATGACCGCTCCGCACGCTTTGTGCATGCTGGGTTGGTCATCATCGCGCTCATGAGTGTAACGTCTGTCGTGCTTGAATCGGTGCCGTCACTCGCTCATCGATTTGAACCTATCTTTTTGACCATTGAGGTTTTCACCGTCGTCGTCTTCTCGTTGGAATACGGCCTGCGGCTATGGGTGGCACCGCTTCATCCCGCCTATCGTCGGATCAAGTTACTGCAAGCGCTATGGCGGCATT
>CANCAR010000219.1 GCA_947374125.1 Hyphomicrobiales bacterium
GGCAAATTCCCCTTGCCGCTCGAATGTGCGCCATTTGGTTTGGAGGCGACCCGGCGGCAATTGGAGCGAGCCATCGCATCGGCGGGTTGCTCTGGAGCGTTGGTTCTTCGTCATAAGCCCAATGGCGAGATGCTTTTGACCGACGGCGGTAATGTGATTTTGGATGCTCAATTGGGGCTCATTCCAGACCCCGATAAGCTTGCCACCGCACTCGATCATGTCACCGGCCTTGTGGAACACGGCCTTTTTATAGGCATGGCGGAGCGGGCTATTTTGGCCACTTCTTCTGGTATTCGTACCGTAACTGTTTGATTTAAAAGGCCTATCATGACCGCTTATGATGTTGATTTATTCGTTATTGGCGGTGGCTCAGGTGGGGTTCGCGCCGCTCGGATCGCAGCTGGATATGGCGCGAAGGTCACGCTGGCGGAGGAATACCGCATGGGTGGCACCTGCGTTATTCGCGGATGCGTGCCCAAAAAGCTCTATGTCTATGCGAGCCGCTTTGCCGATAGCTTTGAGGATGCCGCAGGGTTTGGTTGGATGGTTCCAGAGCCTAAATTTAATTTCTCCGTCTTGAAAGCCGCAAAAGATAAGGAAATCGCGCGTTTAGAGGGCGTTTATGCCCAAAATCTGGCGAAAGCCGGTGTTGAAATTGTGACGCAACGGGCGGTGCTTTCTGGCCCCAATGAGGTCGCTTTGGCGGATGGCAGGGCGATTTTGGCCAAGACCATCCTGATTGCAACAGGTGGTTATCCAGTGAGGCCAGAGGCAACGCCGGGTATTCATTTGGCTGAAAATTCCAATGACGTATTCGAGTGGCCGACGCTGCCGAAGTCGGTGGTGATTGTGGGCGCTGGCTATATCGGTGTCGAATTTGCGTGTCTTTTAAATAGGTTAGGGTCGCATGTCACCCTCATTTTGCGGCGCGATCATGTGCTCCCGCGTTTTGATGAGGATCTCCGAAAGGGCTTGACCGAGGCCATGAAGCTCGCAGGCATCACCATTCTCAACCAAACCGATGTCGAAATGCTCGACGGAAGGCCCGGCAATGTGGCGGTTACCACTTTAACGGGCCAATGCATTGAGGCGGAACGGGTGGTTTATGCTACGGGCCGTAAACCCAACACCCACGGCTTAGGCCTTGAAAAGATTGGCGTTTTGCTCGATAAAGACGGCGGAATTATCGTCGATGGTTACTCCCAAACCAACGTCCCTTCGGTCTATGCGGTGGGGGATGTGACGAACCGCCTGCAGCTCACCCCGGTTGCCATTCGGGAGGGCCACGCCTTTGCCGATAGTGTGTTTGGCGGGCGTCCGACGCAGGTTGATTTCGGCCCAGCACCAACGGCGGTGTTCTCGACACCCGAACTCGGCACCGTCGGCTTGACGGAAGAAGAGGCCCGCAAGACGCACGACGTTGAGATCTATAAAACGAGCTTTCGAGCCATGAAAGCCACCCTTTCAGGTAGTCAGGAAAGGGTTATGATGAAGATAATCGTCGATAAGCCAAGTGACCGCGTTTTGGGCGTTCATATTTTGGGTGAGGGTGCGGGAGAGATGATCCAACTGGTCGGAATCGCGGTGAGGATGGGGGCGACCAAACGCGACCTCGACCAGACGCTCGCTGTGCACCCGACGGCGGCAGAGGAGCTGGTGACGATGCGGACGCCTTGGGTGCCGCCGAGCAACTAGCCTCACCCCACAGGCCGCTCATCTCCCGTATCCACCGAGCGCTTATTGCCATGCGGAATTGGCCCTTCGCGGTAGATCCGCCAGACGGCATAGGCGGTGATTGTGAAATGCACCATAGCGTTGTGGACGAAAAGCATCCGGTCGCCATAGGCGGTCATCAGCCAAGCCACCATCGTCGGGCCAACAATCGCGCCGAGGCAATAGATGAACAGGGTGGTGCTGGCCACCGGAACTGCCTTTTCGGGGCCTAGTCGATCCACCGATAAAGCAGTCATCAGCGGATAGAGCACGGTAATGAGACCGCCCACCAAAAAGCCAAGCGTATAAAGCAGAAAGGGTTGTGGCTTGCTGATAAGGGCCATGGCTATTTCAGGCAGCATGACGGCCAGCGACATGCCGGCAATGACCAAGCGACGGTCAAACCGATCCGACAAGCGACCTACCGGATAGGGGGAGAGCGCCGAGCCAATGATCGCGAAGGTCATGAAGCTCGCCACCGTATCGGGCTCCAAATGCAGCCTTTGCACATAGGCCGGAACAATCGACCAGAAGGTGCCATTTGCTAGCCCAAGTAAAATGGCGGTAACGAGGCTGATGGGGGATTCGTACCAGAGTTCACGGATGACGAGACGCCCCTTAGGCGGCAAAGGCGGCGGCTCGGCCTTTGTCATCGCCATTGGCACCAGAGCCAGCATCATAAAACTGGCGGCAGCCGAGAACAGCGCGTAGCTTTTTGGCTCAAACAGCCGCAGAGTCTGCTGGCCTAAGGCCGAGCCCGCGAAATTCGAAATATTGTAAATCGCCAGCATCCGTCCGCGATGGGTGGCTCCCGCTTTGGCGGATATCCAGCTTTCAACAACGGCATAAAGCCCAGCAAAGCAAAAGCCGACAATGCCGCGCAAGATCATCCAAGGAACCGGCGAAACGGCGATGGGAAACGCCAGTACGGCCACTGACACCACCGCACCATAGGCTGCAAAGGCCCGCGTATGCCCCGCACGGCGTACAATCGAAGGGGCCGTCCAGGTACCACCCAGCATCCCGATGAAATAAAACGACCCAATCACGCCAACCATCGCCGGGCTAAACCCCTCCACTGTGGCACGAAACGGCACCAAAGTGTTCAGCAACCCATTGCCTGCAATCATGATGAAAACGGCAATCAAAACGGGAAGAACGGCAAGGATCAGTTTACGCAAGGCGGCACTTCCGAGAGGTGAGGTTAGGGCAGCATAGGCGGGTTTGGTGAATGGGGGATTAAGGATTTTTTATTCCGTACTTGCGAAGCGATCCAGCTAACCAAACTTTTAAAAGCGCTGTGGCCAAAACGCACTCCACTAGACATCATCAGCTGGATTGCTCCGGCTTTGCTCGCAAGGACGGTATACAATAATCCGCTCATTTCAGGCCGACTTCCCCAATCCCCCCACACCCTCTAAGAAGCTCGTACGCTTGGCATGATCCAAGTGATTCCCTCTGACCGTGTGAGCCGATGTCTGCCCTTCCTCCTAACGCGTATTCGTTGCTTAAAAGCGTGTTCGGCTATGAAAGCTTCAGGCCCGGTCAAGAGGAAGTGATTTCGGCTGTGCTCAAAGGTGGCCCCGTTTTGGCCGTTATGCCGACGGGGAGTGGCAAATCCATGTGTTACCAATTGCCTGCATTGTTGGATGAGGGGCTGACGATTGTCGTTTCGCCTTTGATCGCGTTGATGCGCGATCAGGTGCAGCAGCTCCGCCATGTTGGCGTCAGCGCGGGGTCGTTGAATTCCTCGAATACCCAGCCAGAAATCGATGCGGTATGGAGCGCGTTGAAGGCGGGCTCGCTAAGGCTGTTGTTTATCTCACCCGAACGGCTCGCGATGGATGGGTTGCAGGGCGCGTTAGCGCGAGCAGGCGTCAAGCGTGTGGCGATTGACGAGGCGCATTGCGTCTCCGAATGGGGGCATGATTTTAGGCCGGAATATCGGCAAATCCGCACCGCCGTGGATGCCATGGGGGTGGGCCAAGTGATTGCCTTTACCGCAACCGCTGATCGCAACACGCGGCGCGATATTGCCGAGCGTTTGTTTGATCGCTCGCCGACTGTGTTCGTGCATAGTTTTGATCGGCCCAATCTCGATTTACGTTTTGCGCCGAAAGACCAGCCGCGCAAGCAGATTGACGCGTTTCTTAAAGGTCATCGCGAGCAGAGCGGGATAATCTATTGCTCGTCGCGGGATCGTACTGAGAAGATGTCCACTTGGCTGCAAGACAGCGGATTTGAATCGGTTGCCTATCACGCGGGCATGGATGCGGGGCAACGGGCGCGTAACCAAGATCGCTTTTTGCAAGAGGACGGCGTTGTGGTGGCCGCCACCATCGCGTTTGGCATGGGTATTAACAAGCCGGACGTGCGCTTTGTCGTGCATGCCGATATGCCGGGCAGTGTGGAGGCTTATTATCAGGAAATCGGCCGTGCCGGACGA
>CANCAR010000220.1 GCA_947374125.1 Hyphomicrobiales bacterium
ATGGAAAAACG
Source organism: Hyphomicrobiales bacterium (assembly GCA_947374125.1). Taxonomy (GTDB): domain Bacteria; phylum Pseudomonadota; class Alphaproteobacteria; order Rhizobiales; family Beijerinckiaceae; genus CAIUPE01. The sequence goes on from CANCAR010000220.1 coordinate 12, forward strand.
TTATTAAATCCACATATCGTGATCGAAGAAAGAAACATTCCTTTAAATACGCATAAGCAAATTTTTATTGGATCGAAGCCTATAGACGGCGGCCATTATATATTTTCCGAAGAAGAGCGAACCAAATTCGCAAGCAAAGAGCCTAAAGCTGAAAAATTTATGCATCCTTTCATCGGTGCCGAAGAATTTATTAATGGTGGAATGCGCTATATTATCGCTTTACAGAGTGCAACGCCAAATGAATTGCGCGAATTGAGCTTTGTTAAGGAAAGGATTGAGAGAGTAAAAGAATTTCGTTTAAAAAGCAGCTCAGCTTCCACAAGGCAATTGGCAAACACTCCGACTATTTTCCACGTAAATGTTGTCCCAAAACTTCCTTATCTCGTTATTCCTGAAGTTAGTTCAGAGAAGCGTGAATACGTTCCAATTGGTTGGCTGGAGCCGCCCACAATTCCGAGCAATCTCGTTCGCGTTCTGCTTGACGCGGACCTCTACGATTTCGCCATCCTCACCTCGCGTATGCACATGGCGTGGATGCGAACAGTAGGAGGACGGTTGGAGAGCCGTTACCGCTATTCCATCGGCATTGTTTACAACAATTTCCCATGGCCCGAGGCGGATGACGCGGCGAAGGACAAAATCCGCACTCTCGCGCAATCTATTCTTGACGCCCGCGCCGCACATGAAGGCGCAACGCTCGCTGATCTCTATGATCCCCTCACCATGCCGCCCGATCTACGCAAAGCGCATCAGGCTTTAGATAGCGCCATAGATAGGCTTTACCGCCGCGACCCCTTCCCCTCCGACCGCGAACGCGTCGAACATCTGTTCGGGCTATATGAAAAACTGACCGCGACATTGTTCACGGAGGCACCAAGGAAGAAGGGGCGGCGGCGGTGAATAAATCCGTTTCCTTTCATCGAGCTCATAAAAGATATGATGCCGAAGAAGCAGGTGACGGAGTCCTGTTTGGGCCAATGGGGGGAGATTTACTAAGCAAAGGAGAGGCACGACGAAATCACCAAATGGCGCCGCGAGTAGCCCGAAAAGCTGACACGGGAGAGGCGACCGGATTTGGTTGCTAAGGTGAGGGATTAACGAACCGGACCGCGAGGCTCCTGCCTCGCATTCTTAACGAGCGAGCCGGGAGGCTCGCGGTCCAAATGCTACCCTCAAATATGAATCGACCGCTTCTCAACCCCCATTGCCGCCTCTTTCACGGCTTCCGACATCGTGGGGTGCGCGTGGCAGGTGCGGGCTAAATCTTCCGATGAGCCGCCAAATTCCATCAGCACGGCGACTTCATGGATCAAATCGCCCGCGCCTTTGCCGATGATGTGGCAGCCGAGCACGCGGTCGGTTGTGGCGTCGGCCAGAATTTTTACGAATCCATCGGTCGCCCGCATGGCGCGTGCGCGGCCATTGGCGGTGAAGGGGAATTTGCCCACGCTGTAGGCAATGCCTGCGGCTTTCAGCTCTTCTTCCGTTTTGCCGAGGGTAGCAATTTCCGGCTCGGTGTACACAACGCCCGGAATGATGCCGTAATTCACATGGCCCGCATGACCGGCCAGGATTTCCGCCAAGGCCACGCCCTCGTCTTCCGCCTTGTGCGCCAGCATCGGCCCGCGGACCACGTCGCCTATGGCGTAAATGCCCGGAACCGAGGACTGGAAATGATCGTCAATCACGACTTTGCCGCGCTCAAGCGCAACCCCCACCGCCTCAAGGCCAAGGCCTTCGGTATAGGGGCGGCGGCCAATCGCCACGAGCACGATGTCGGCTTGAAGGGTTTTTGCCGCGCCGCCGGCGGCGGGTTCAACCGTAACCGTGCTGCCCGATTTGCCCGTTTCAACCTTGGTGACCTTGCTGCCGAGATGAAAGGTAAAGCCCTGCTTGGTGAGGATGCGTTGGAACTGCTTGGCGATCTCGTCATCCATGCCGGGAAGAATCCGATCGAGATATTCAACCACCGTCACATCCGCGCCAAGGCGCTTCCAAACCGAGCCGAGCTCAAGACCGATCACACCCGCGCCAACAATCAGAAGCTTGCCGGGAACCTTGCTGAGTTCCAACGCTCCGGTGGAGGTAACAACGCTCTTCTCGTCAATGGTGACGCCCGGCAGAGGAGCCGAGTCCGAACCGGTCGCAATCACGATGTGCTTGGTTTCGATGGTCTCCGTCGACCCATCCGCTTTGGTGACAAGTACCTTGCCGACGGCGGCGATTGAACCCGTCCCGATGAAGCTATCGACCTTGTTTTTCTTGAGCAGGAAGGCGACGCCCTGCACATTGGCGTCAACCGTATCCTGCTTGTGCTTCATCATGAGGGGCAAATCGAGTTTGGGTGCTCCAACCTTGATTCCAAGTACCTCAAACCCGTGCCCGGCTACCTCAAACATTTCCGATGCGTGCAGCATCGCTTTTGACGGAATACAGCCAATATTGAGGCAAGTTCCGCCAAAAGTGGCCCGTTTTTCAACGATTGCGGTCTTTAAACCGAGTTGTGCCGCCCGGATCGCACACACATAACCACCGGGGCCAGAACCAATAATGACAAGATCATACGACATATTTTTCTCCGGCAATCCCGTTTCGGTAAGGTTAAGCGATTAAAGATCAAGAACGAGGCGTGCTGGATCTTCCAACGCTTCTTTGACACGAACGAGGAATGTTACGGCTTCCTTGCCATCTACAATCCGATGATCATAGGAAAGCGCCAAATACATCATCGGGCGTATCTCAACCTTGCCGCCCATGGCCACCGGACGCTCTTGAATCTTGTGCATCCCCAAGATTCCGGACTGCGGAGCATTCAAAATCGGGGTCGACATCAGCGACCCATAGATCCCACCATTGGTGATCGTGAAGGTGCCACCCTGCATCTCGTCAATCTTAAGCTGACCCTCCCGAGCCCGCTTACCAAAGTCAGAAATCGTCTTCTCAATACCGGCCAGAGAGAGAGTATCCGCATCCCGGATCACAGGTACAACGAGGCCCTTATCAGTACCAACGGCAATACCGACATGGTAATAATTCTTATACACAAGATCAGTGCCGTCAATTTCGGCATTAACCGCCGGAATTTCCTTAAGCGCTTGTGTGCAAGCCTTCACGAAAAAGCTCATAAAGCCAAGCTTAGCACCGTGCTTCTTTTCAAAGATATCTTTATACCGATTACGAAGCGCCATGACCTCCGTCATATCGACCTCATTAAAGGTCGTCAGCATGGCAGCGGTATTCTGTGCATCCTTCAACCGCCGAGCAATCGTTTGACGCAGCTTCGTCATCCGAACCCGCTCTTCTTTGGACGCATCATCCGCAGACGAGGGCACACGAACGGCGACCGGGGCGGCAGTAGCGGGCGCTGCACCAGTAGCAATCGCGGCCAGCATATCGCCTTTCGTCACGCGACCATCCTTGCCTGAAGCCGAAATATTTGCAGGATTAACAGCACTTTCCGCCGCAAGCCGGGTAACGGCTGGTCCATTGTCCGTCGCAACCGCGGCTGCAGGAGTTACTGCCTTTGGTGCCGGTGCGGGCGCCGCAGTGGGCGCGGATGCTGCTGTAGCTGCCCCTGCCGTAATAGACCCGAGTAGAGCGCCAACACCTACCGTATCGCCGTCTTTCGCGACAATTTCAGCAAGAATACCCGAAGAAGGTGCATTCACCTCCAGCGTAACCTTGTCGGTTTCGAGTTCAAGAACCGGCTCATCCGCTTTGACAGCATCGCCGATTTTCTTGAACCACTTTCCGATGGTTGCTTCTGTTACCGATTCACCAAGGGTCGGGACGCGGATTTCCGTTGCCATTATTTTAGATCCTTTACTCGTCAGACGATTGGCTTCAGGCCCCGAGGGCCTCTTCAAGGAAAGCGTTAAGCTGTCCGATATGGGTTGACATCAGCCCGGTGGCTGTGGCGGCCGAGGCCGGACGGCCAGCATAACGCGGCCGCTTAACTTTAGACCCCGTTTGCTCAAGAACCCAAGCGAGATAGGGCTCGACAAAGCTCCAAGAGCCCATGTTTTTCGGCTCTTCCTGACACCACACAACATCGGCATTCTTGAAACGCGACAGTTCAGTGATCAAAGCTTTGAGCGGGAATGGATAGAGCTGTTCGACGCGCAG
>CANCAR010000221.1 GCA_947374125.1 Hyphomicrobiales bacterium
CCATGTTGCGCGGATTGCGGAATTGGCAAAAGCAAAGTTCTACGACGGGATCGTGTTTCACCGCGTCATTGATGGTTTTATGGCACAGACGGGCGATCCGACCGGCACGGGCATGGGTGGCTCAGGTCAGCGTCTTAAGGCCGAATTCAACATGGAGCCACATGTTCGTGGCACCTGCTCAATGGCCCGCTCCCAAAACCCTGATTCCGGTGACAGCCAATTCTTCATTTGTTTCGATGACGCACGCTTTCTCGATCGTCAATATACCGTTTGGGGTAAGGTGATTGATGGGATGGATAATGTTGACAAAATTAAGCGTGGCGAGCCTGTCCGCGATCCAGACCAGATAATAACAGCGACCGTCGAACTTCGCTGAATTATCCCAAAAAAGAGCCGGTCGTTATCCGATGAAACGGCAACGACCGGCTAAGACTACACATACTGAAAAACCTGCCTCAAAAAATCGCTGAATTCCCGCAACAGTATCGGGCTCGCAAATAGCATGAAACAAATTTTTATATTGTGCGCAACGTACTGCAATACACTTATTACGAGTAACGTTAAGCGTTCGAGCAGGTTTGAATTAAAAACATTTTAAATCTTCAGGGTAATCTATTAACGATACAATCCACTTACGCGCACCACGTGTAAATTCACAACGATGCCACAGAGTGATCTAAGGCTTAACGATTATCATGCTTGTCGATGCGTTCGATTTTGTATTGCCACCCGAACGCATAGCGCTGCGGCCGGCGGAGCCGCGTGAAAGCGCGAGGCTGTTATGCATCATGCCTAACGATATGACCCCATTTATTGATAGCCAAATCGGAAGCCTTCCAACGTTATTACGAGCGGGAGACTGCTTGGTGGTGAATGACACCAAGGTTCTTCCGGCTCGTCTCAACGGGACACGCCGTCGCGGACACGCCGTCGCCGGTATCGAAGCGACCTTGCATAAGAGGGAGGACAGCAGCCGCTGGCGCGCCTTTGTCCGCCCGGCAAAAAAACTCAATTTGGGTGAAGAAGTTAACTTTCAACGGGAAAAGGACGATTATTCTCTTTTAGCTAAAGTTGAGGAAAAAGCGGAGGGTGGGGAAATCCTCTTCTTGTTCTCTCTCTCTGGTGAAGCGCTGGATGCAGCGATCCGTCAGGTAGGTATCATGCCGCTTCCACCTTATATAGCAGCCAAACGGGTGGAAGACGCTCGCGATGAGCATGATTATCAAACGATGTTCGCTGATCGCACGGGGGCAGTTGCTGCACCGACGGCTGGCCTACATTTTACGCCTAATCTATTAAACTCGCTTAAAAGCGCGGGCGTTTTGACCGCGCGTGTTACACTGCACGTTGGAGCTGGTACGTTTTTACCTGTTAAAGTCGATGATACAACTGATCATCGGATGCATGCTGAATGGGGCGAAATAACCGAATCGACGGCTAAAATGCTCAATGCAACCAGAGCGCGTGGTGGACGCATCGTGGCCGTTGGCACGACGTCGCTCAGGCTTCTCGAGTCGGCCATTGGAGAAGATGGCGTATTTCGAGCCTGGTCGGGCGATACATCGATTTTCATCACGCCTGGGTATCGGTTTAAAGCCGTTAACTTGCTTCTAACGAATTTCCACTTGCCGCGTTCGACCCTGTTCATGTTGGTGTCTGCGTTTTCAGGGCTCGACACGATGCAGAAAGCCTATAAACACGCTATCGATACAGGCTATCGCTTCTATTCGTATGGCGATGCTTGCTTGCTGCACCGCGCCGTTTAACGGAATTTCCAGACCATGCCCTCGGATACTTTTCAATTTACCGTTTCAGCGCGTGACGGAAAAGCACGGACGGGCTTTGTATCGACTCCACGGGGCGATATTCGTACCCCCGCCTTTATGCCCGTTGGCACGGCTGCAACAGTGAAAGCCATGCACCCACAAGAGGTGAGGGCGCTTGGAGCTGACGTCGTACTGGGGAATGTTTACCATCTCATGTTGCGGCCGGGCGCAGAACGCGTAGCGCGGCTAGGCGGCTTGCATCATATGATGAATTGGCCGCATCCGATTTTAACCGATTCCGGCGGATTTCAGGTGATGTCGCTCGCCAAGCTTCGGAAGCTGACGGAGAAGGGCGTTACCTTTTCCTCGCATATTGACGGATCAAAGCACGAGTTAACGCCGGAACGGTCCATCGAGATTCAAGGCTTGCTGGGCTCGGATATCCAGATGCAGCTTGATGAATGCGTTAAATTGCCATGCTCAGATACTGAGGCTGATCGGGCCATGGAATTATCCCTGCGCTGGGCGGAGCGTTCAGCTGCTGCTTTCGGTAATCAAACAGGTAAAGCAATGTTTGGCATTGTCCAGGGTGGCGCCGTTGAAGCGCTCCGCATACGCAGCGCTGAGTCTTTAGCCGCTATGAACCTTAAAGGATATTCGATTGGCGGATTGGCGGTTGGAGAGCCCCAAGACATTATGCTGCGTATGATTGAGACTGTTGAACCCTTTTTACCCCAAGAAAAACCGCGATATCTTATGGGGGTTGGGACGCCTGATGATATTGTCGAAAGTGTACGCCGAGGCGTTGATATGTTTGATTGCGTTATGCCAACCCGCGCGGGTCGTCATGGCTTAGCCTATAGCCGCTTTGGTAAAATCAACCTGCGCAATGCTCGACATGCCGATGATCCACGCCCTCTCGACGAGACATCAAACTGGTTGCCTGCCAGAACTTATAGCCGAGGATATCTGCATCATTTGGTGAAGGCCGATGAAATTCTTGGTATGATGCTGATCACGGGGATCAATCTGGCCTATTATCAGGATGTAATGGCGGGGCTTAGGCAGGCCATTGCAGCTGGTCGGCTTAGTGATTTTATCGCGGAGACCAAAGAGGGCTGGGAGCGCGGCGATTTGCCTACGCTTTAAATCAAAAATGGAATAGAGGTTATGACCGGAACAACACTCTCCAGCGCTGATTTAGATCCTCGCCGCCGAAAGATTCTCTTTCGCGCCTGGCACCGGGGGTTACGCGAAATGGATTTGATTATGGGTGGCTTTGCTGATGCCTATTTAGTGACACTCGGCGCCCGAGAGCTTGATGTTTTCGAGGATCTCATCGAACAGGCAGATCGTGATTTACTGCATTGGATTTTGGATGAAACGGATATCCCAGTCGAGTTTAATACCCCATTGCTGAAAGCGATCCGCGATCACCATGACCATTCTGCTCCGATTAACGTCTGAAGAGAAAAGTTCATTAGTTCAAATATATGTCAAAGATTCTTCAGAATGTAAGTGCTGCGATCAGGCAGGGACACCATGTTGTTCTGTCTTCCGTTCCCGACGGATTTGACGCGATTGTCGTAGCCGATTTAGCGCGAACATTGGCAAAAAGTTCAGACGGTAAAGCAGCAGCGCTGGTTTTTGTGGCGCGTGACGGGCAAAGACAAGCCGCAATGGAAGCAGCACTCGGCTTTGTCGCGCCCGATATCGAGGTTTTGACTTTTCCTAATTGGGATTGCCAGCCCTACGATCGAGTTTCGCCCAACAGCACATTGGTATCGAGGCGAATGACGGTATTAGCCCGCTTGGCCCGCTCACAGACGGGGGAGGATCGTCCCCGCATTGTGGTGGCAACGGCGAATGGCTTGATGCAGCGCGTGCCTTCAAAAGCTCGTGTAGGCTCGGATAGTTTTTCGGCAGCGCCGGGCAATCGCGTTGATACGACCGCGCTCGCACAATGGCTTGAGAATAACGGATTTATGCGACAATCGACCGTTCGAGAAACGGGTGAATACGCGGTACGTGGCGGCATTATTGATCTCTATGCGCCGGGTATGACCGGGCCGGTACGACTCGATTTCTTTGGCGATACGCTTGAATCCATCCGTAGCTTCGATCCCGAAACCCAGCGTACCGTCGGACAATTGCGGGCGCTTGATCTTGTGCCGATGAGCGAAGTTCAGCTCACGACAGAGTCCATCAAACGCTTCCGGCAGGGTTATGTTGCTGCCTTTGGAGCTCCAGGTCGGGACGATCTCTTTTACGAAGGCATCAGCGAAGGTCGCCGCCCCGCAGGGCTTGAGCATTGGTTGCCTTTGTTCCAAGAAAGTCTTGATACGGTCTTCG
>CANCAR010000222.1 GCA_947374125.1 Hyphomicrobiales bacterium
TGAGGATACAACAGTGGCCTTGTTGGAAGCCGCCTCTGAGCTGGCCGAAACCGGCGATTTGGCGGGCGCGATTGAGGCTTATGGTGCGGTACTTGTTGAGGACGGCGAAAACCTCAAAGCGCTTGCGGGCATTGTGAAGCTCTATGTCGAGGCGGGAAATCTCGACGCGGCGCGCGGCTATCTCGAAGCGGTGCCCGAGGGCAAAGAGCAAGACCCCGCTATCGTCACGGCGCGGGCCGCCCTTGATCTCGCCGAACAAGCAGCCTCTTTGGGCGATACCTCAGGGCTTGAGGCGGCGCTTGCGGCCAATCCAAACGACCATCAGGCCCGTTTCGATTTGGCGCTCGCTTTAGCAGCGAGTGGCCAGCGCGAAGAAGCGGTTGATGCGTTGATCGACATCATTAAGCGCGACCGAACCTGGAACGAGGATGGCGCGCGCGTCCAATTGTTGCAATTCTTTGAGGTCTGGGGGCCGATGGAGGACGTAACAAAAGCAGGACGTCGGAAACTGTCGGCGGTTCTATTTCGTTGAGTACCAATCCCTTTCCTTTTTCCGGAGATGCGCAATGAACGTCGTTTATTCCGGTCCTTCTGACCTTCCCGAGGTTATTCCGATCTTTCCATTGCCGGGTGCGCTTTTGTTGCCGCGGGGGCAGATGCCCTTGAACATTTTCGAGCCGCGTTATCTTGCAATGATCGATGACGCGCTTAAAACCTCGCGTTTGATCGGTATGGTTCAACCCGATACGGGCGATCATTCGCGCAATAAAACGGCGGGTTTGTTTGAAGTCGGCTGCGTTGGCCGCATCACCCAATTCGCCGAGACGGGCGATAATCGTTACGTCCTGTCGCTCACCGGCGTGGCGCGGTTCCGCATCCGCGAGGAATTGTCCGTGATTACGCCCTATCGCCAATGCGCGGTGAGTTTTGAACCGTTTCTCTCGGATTTTGTGGCGCGCGCAGGCGAAGATGATGTGGATCGGCCCGCCGTACTCGCCTCGCTTAAGAATTTTGTCGAGGCCAATCAGCTTGAGATTGATTGGAAGGGCATTTCAGCTGCCTCCAACGAGGCGCTCGTGAACGCCTTGTGTATGATGGCCCCGTTCGGCCCACGCGAAAAACAGGCGATGCTCGAAGCCGGGGACTTGAAGACGCGGGCGGAACTTTTGGTCGCGATCACGGAAATTGAGCTGGCGCGCCGCGATGATGGCTCCGAATCGCAGCTACAATAAAGGGTTACCATGAACGAAGCGAATGAGGGCTCAACGGCCTCGCAGACAAGGGTTGATCCGAAGCTGCTTGAGCTTTTGGTTTGCCCGTTGACCAAATCGGTGCTGCGTTACGATGCAGCACGGCAAGAGTTGATCAGTTCTGCTGCTCGCTTAGCCTACCCGATCCGCGACGGTATTCCGATCATGTTGCCCGATGAGGCCCGCCCGATTGAAGACAGCGAGCGCTGATCCTCCATATTATGATCTTGATAATGAACAAGGCCCCGCCCCATGAACGCGATTTCCACCGAAAATCCCTCGATCATCGATCCCGTAAAGCTCGACCGTTTGGCTGAAACGGCCATTAAAGTCGGTCTGCGGCTGGAGCCGGGGCAGGATTTGCTGCTCACCGCACCTTCTGCCGCGTTGCCGTTGGTCCGAAAGATTGCCGAGCACGCCTATAAAGCAGGCGCGGGGCTGGTGATGCCGTTTTTCTCGGATGAGGAAATCACGCTGGCGCGCTATCGTTTTGCGCCAGATGCCAGCTTCGACCGGGCGGCGAACTGGCTCTATGATGGTATGGCGAAGGCGTTTTCGGCCAATACCGCGCGTTTAGCCATTGTTGGCGACAATCCCATGCTGCTATCTGAGCAAGATCCGGCCAAAGTATCGCGCGCCAATAAATCGAATTCCATGGCCTATCAGCCAGCGCTTGAGAAAATCGCGGGCTTTGACATCAATTGGAACATCATCGCTTGGCCGGGTGCGGCATGGGCGCAGCAGGTTTTTCCGAATGACACGCCGGACAATGCCGTTCGCAAACTGGCAGACGCCATTTTTGCAGCCTCCCGCGTGGACCGGGACGATCCCGTGGCCGCTTGGGCTAGCCATAATGCCGAACTTCATACCAAAACGGCTTGGCTGAACGGCCAGCGCTTCTCCGCCTTACATTTCTCGGGCCCCGGCACCGATCTTACCGTTGGCTTAGCCGATGGCCATGAATGGCATGGCGGTGCATCAACGGCGAAGAACGGTATCACTTGCAACCCGAACATCCCCACCGAGGAAGTGTTCACCACGCCGCACGCCCATCGGGTCGAGGGGCGCGTCTCCAGCACCAAGCCGCTTTCTTATAATGGCACGCTGATTGATGATATCTCCGTCCGCTTCGAGGCGGGCAGGATCGTTGAGGCGAAGGCGTCGCGTGGCGAAGATGTGCTCAAAAAAGTGCTCGAAACCGATGAAGGCGCAAGCCGTTTGGGCGAAGTCGCTTTGGTGCCGCATTCCTCACCGATTTCGAAAAGCGGGTTGCTGTTTTTCAACACGCTGTTTGACGAGAATGCCGCCTGCCACATCGCGCTTGGCCAGTGCTATGCCAAATGCTTCCTTGATGGAGCAAAGCTCACGCCCGATCAGATTGCGGCGCAGGGTGGCAATAAGAGCCTGATCCATATTGATTGGATGATTGGTTCGGACAAGGTGGATATCGACGGTGTGAAACCGGATGGCACGCGCGTTCCCGTGTTCCGCAAAGGCGAATGGGCTTAAATTTTACCCCCGGTTAAAGACGCTATCACCCCTGAGTGCTTCCTTTCGTTTTCGCACCGAATCGATGCTATTGAAGCAATCGATGCGGTGTCGTTAAAACATCGGGCAGTCAGGAGCATTTTTCGTGAGTATGGTTGAAACAAAAGCGGGGCAATCCGCGCGTGATTTATCGGTCGAATGGCCACAAGCTCTTTACGAAACGCTCAAAAGAGCTGGCATTGGCCATATGGCTTACGTGCCGGATGCAGGACATTCCACGCTGATCAACCTGTTTAGCGCTGATGCGGACGTAACGACCAATGTGTTGACGACAGAAGAAGAAGGCATTGCGATTGCCTCGGGCGCCTGGCTCGGCGGCATGCGCAGCGTGGTGTTGATGCAATCCTCAGGCGTTGGCAATTGTATCAATATGCTCTCGCTCCCCGTTCAAGCCCGCATTCCATTACTCATGTTGGTGACGATGCGCGGCGAATGGGACGAGTTTAACCCTTGGCAGGTGCCAATGGGTCAGGCGACCCAACCCGCGCTTGAAGCCATCGGTGTTACCGTGCTTCGAGCTGAAACCGGTGCCGATCTCGTCGATATCGTGGCGCAGGCAACCACGATGGCGTTTGATGCCGACCAACAAATCGCGGTGCTGATCAGCCAGCGACTGCTCGGCAAGAAGAAGTGGTGATCAACATGACGCAAGAAGCAATGGATCGCCGCGAAGCGGTAAAACGGTTATTGGCGGCACGCGATGGCGCTTTGGTTGTCACGGGCCTTGGCTCACCGAGCTATGACGTCCACGCGGTGGGCGACGCGGATCATAATTACTACCTCTGGGGCGCAATGGGCGGTGCGGCCTTGGTCGGCTTAGGCATCGCACAGGCGCAACCCAATAAGCGCGTGATGGTGATTACGGGGGATGGCGAGCAGCTGATGGCGTTTGGCAGTCTGGCCACGATTTCAGTCGCAGCACCGCGCAATCTGGATCTCATCGTGCTTGATAACCAGCATTTTGGCGAAACCGGCATGCAATCCAGCCATACGGGACGCGGCATCGATTTCTCAACCGTTGCCGCTGCCTGCGGCTTTGCCGAGACCAAGCGGTTGCATCGGCTTGAGGAGGTCGACGCGCTCTGTGAAACCTTGCGCAAGCCAGCCCAAGGTCCACGGCTCTTTGTGTTGAAGATTAAAGCCGAAAATCTGCCCCGGTCGCTACCGCCCCGGGATGCGACATTTATCAAAAATCGGTTCAGGGCTCATTTAGGCTTCTCGCCCTGCTAGTATGAGGCCAACCGTAAACC
>CANCAR010000223.1 GCA_947374125.1 Hyphomicrobiales bacterium
GGGACCTGAGCCCTTTAGGCAGACGCACGAGCGAGCGCGTAGCTCAGCCGGTAGAGCAATTGACTTTTAATCAATAGGTCCTGGGTTCGAGTCCCAGCGCGCTCACCACCTCGTCCGCACCGGCCGGACGAAATGACGTATTCAGATCAGTGCAAACGGTCCGAGCGCGACGCAGGAACTGCGTCGCCTTCGACTGCCGCGTCACTTTCTGAATCCTCAGCCGCGGCATCGTCCGAACTATCGTCATAGCCATCACGCGCTGCTTGTTCGGTATCACCAATGCCAGCACGAACGGCTTGACCCGCTGCGGTCAATAGCTCGATTGCATCGACTGGATGATGGGTGAAGCCAACAATATAGGCCATTTCGATCATCAACCGAGACGCCAGCAAGGTACCAGAAACACCAGCTGCTTCGGCTAATGAAGGCAAGACATCGTTTGCGAGCGTATCGACAAGCTGCTCGATCCGGTCCTCTTCGGACTCCTCAAGATCAGTCAGTGCGACCTCGATGACGGTGGAACTCATGAGCGAATCTCCTCTGTCTTTCATCATGACAGCATGGATTGCCTAACACGTCGATTAGATGACGCACCAAACGATAATTTTTTTGTCTTACCCGATTGCGCTTTATCAAGGAAGCCCGGATTGACGATTCAACTTGCAGTGTGGTCGAAACGGAGGCGATGCGCTAACTTGACACAGCTATGGGACTGGCGCACCCGAAAGAGGCTTATTCGCTTACACGGGCGCCTGTGCCATGCCGGAATTGATGACAAAGGCCGTAATTCTTGCTGGTGGATCGGCACGCCGGATGGGCGGGGGCGACAAACCGCTGCTTGTGCTATCGAACCGCCCCATTCTTGTTTGGATCCTTGAACGAATTCAGCCTCAAGTCGGAAGCCTTGCGATCAGCGCGAATGGCGATCCTGAGCGGTTGAAAGACTATGGCTGTGAAATTCTTCCCGACCAGACGCCAGACCTTGGACCCATGTCCGGAATATTAGCCGCTCTAAACTGGGCGCGACAATCCTCTCCAACTGCCACGCATGTGCTAACCGTGTCTGGCGATACTCCCTTTTTACCATCAGATCTGATGTCGCGGCTGGGAAGCGCGATAACCGAGCATGGCGCACCAATGGCAACCGCGGCTTCGGACGGGCATTTACACCCGACGGCATCGCTATGGCCTATTACTGCCTTGGCTTTAATTTCTAAAAGGCTTCAAATCGGCGAGGGGCAGCGGGTTACGGATTGGCTTCGAATGCTAAACAGCCAAACGGTCGAGTGGAACACCTCGCCCGTTGACCCATTTTTTAACATCAACACGCCCGATGATTTGCAGGAAGCTGAGAAGCTCGTGAAGCTCATCCTTTAATCATCGCTCTGATAACCGCTCGATAAGTGCACTCATCGGGATGGCGTATGATTGAACGCACTCTGCAAGACCTTGACCATCCGCGAGGTCAAAGGTTCGAACACCTTGGACCTCCCCGGGACAATCTGTCGCAACGGCTATAATCGCCGGATCAGATGGATAAAGGAACGATTTTCCGTTCTCGGCACGGTGTACCTCAATCTTCACCAAGGGTTCCGGCTTGTAACCTTCAACCAACACGAAATCGACCGGCGATAGTAATTTCAAGAGTTGCAGAAGATCCGGCTCCGGCGCGCCGCGCAATTCATGCATCAAGGCAAAGCGTTCGCCGGAAGCCACCAAAACCTCGCGCGCGCCTGCTGTTCTATGAACATAGCTGTCCTTACCGGGGTAATCGACGTCAAACCGGTGATGGGCATGCTTAATCGTTGAAACGGAAAATCCCAGCCGGGTTAGCTCCGGAATCAAACGAGCGATCAACGTGGTCTTGCCCGCCCCACTCCAACCTGCCAACCCGATGACCCGCATAAACCTATCCCACACACTTTTATCAATGGTGCTTTGTTGCTGAATTTAACCGCGCCGTCGAGAACCCCCGACTGTTAAACGCTTACAACCGAGGCTATGCTGTCCCTATGGCCGACCATCATCTTGATCTCAAGGGGCTAAAATGCCCCCTACCCGCGCTCCGCACCGGCAAAGCACTCGCCAAGCTCCGACCCGGCGAGGTCCTGCATGTAACGTGCACCGATGGCATGGCAGCTATTGATATTCCTCATTTGGTGCAAACCCGAGGCGACCGCATCCTCGAGCAGGAAGTTCTGTCCGATCATCTCTATTTTATGATCGAACGGTTGAATTCGAAACAAACAGACAACGAGGTTTCAAACCATGCGTAATCTACTCCGTGTGATTCTTTTGGGCCTTCTCTGCTTCAGCCTGCCATCGCACAAAGCAGTGGCATCCGATAGCGACGCCATCCAATCCGTCATTGCAGCCCAATTAGAGGCCTTCAAACGCGATGACGCGGCAAATGCCTATTCCTATGCTGCCCCAATTATCCAACAAATTTTTCCTACCGAGGAAGCCTTTATCGACATGGTTCGGAAGGGATATCCGCAAGTCTATCGGCCTAAGGCCTATGGATTTGGTGTGCTCGAAGACACCGGTCGGGGTCTCTCCCAATCTGTTTCGATAACCGATCAAGACGGCGTGAACTGGACGGCGCTTTACACTTTAGAAAAAGGGCCTGATGGAACCTGGAAGATCACCGGGGTGCGGATTGTTAAAGCGGACATTATCTCGTAGCTTGAATACGCTGAATTCACCGCCCAACGGACCGCGAGCCTCACGCCTCGCAGCATAGTGCTTGCGGTATCATACGCGGCAGAAGCCGCGCGGTCCGATGAGCAGACTACGCCAACCGCCCCAGGGCCTCCGTAAGCTTGATGGAACGCTCGGCAAAATCGGCGCGGCGCTCGTGTTGCTCCTCGACAATCTCCTCCGGTGCCCGCGCCATAAAGTCGACATTCCCAAGCTTGGCATCGATTTTTGCGACTTCCTGGGCAATTTTTTCGATTTCCTTCGACAAGCGGCCTTTCTCAGCCGCGATATCGATAATGCCCGCGAGTGGCAGCGCCGACACTTCACCCCGGATCACCATTTGCGCCGATTGCGGCGGAGCACTGTCGGCAAAGCTGATCTCGGAGAGCCGTGCCAAACGCTTTACCATATCTCCCCAAGCCGCAGCACGCTTGCGGGTCGGCTCTGACGCCCCTACCAAAACCAACGGAATGGGCGAACCAGCAGGGACATTGATCTCATTCCGCGCCGAACGGATTTCGGTGACGAGGTCCACAACCCAACCAATCTCGGCTTCCGCGTCAGGCGCTTCAAGCCCCGCCATTATCGGCCATTCAGTCAGGCAAAGAAGGCTCTCGCGCTTCGGGCCATCGGCACCCTTCACGGCCCATAATTCTTCCGTCATATAGGGCATGAAGGGGTGCAGAATTTTCAAAATACCGTCAAACACATACGCCACAGTGGCGCGGGTCTCGGCTTTGGCGACCTTGTCCTCGCCCATAAACACGGGCTTGGCGAGTTCTAAATACCAATCGCAGAACACATTCCAAGTGAACCGATAGGCGGCATTCGCCGCATCGTTAAACCGGAAGGCTTCGATGGCTGAGGTTACTTCTGCGGTAGCCGTTGCCAGCTCACCAATGGCCCAGCGGTTCAATTGGAGCTTCACCGCTTTAGGATCAAACCCGGCAGCACGCGTACAGGAATTCATCTCCGCGAAACGCGCCGCATTCCAAATTTTTGTCGTAAAATTCCGATATCCTTCAATCCGTTGCGTAGACAATTTAATGTCACGACCTTGGGCTGCCATCGCCGCCAAAGTGAAGCGCAACGCATCCGCGCCATATTGATCCACGAGGTCGAGCGGATCAATCACATTGCCCTTCGATTTGGACATTTTAGCGCCCTTCTCGTCCCGGACGAGCGCATGGATATAGACAGTATGAAACGGCTCAATCGGTTTCCCGGCCTCATCTCGCATAAAATGATCGCCCATCATCATCATTCGCGCGACCCAGAAAAAGATGATGTCGAAGCCGGTGACCAAAACATCAGTCGGATAATACCGCGCCAATTCCGG
>CANCAR010000224.1 GCA_947374125.1 Hyphomicrobiales bacterium
GAACCAGGCTGGACCACCTTGGGCAATTTGAAGTCCCGCCACCGGAATTCCGAGCGCTTCGAGCAATGCAAAGGCGTCGGCCTTTGCGTCAAATGCATCGATAGAGTCCTCGCCCTGCCAATGTCGACCTAAACCATCTGCGCCAGCGAGCCCGCGACGGATGGTGGTCGCGGCAATTGATTGGTCTTCCGGTTTATCGCCCTTAAAAACCTGACCCACTTCAAACAGCGCGACGTCCTGAATGCCACGAGCGACGTTCCGGCCCACGGCTTTGAGCAAGCCCGGCAACAGGCTTGGCCGCATATCGGAAAGATCGGACGCGATGGGATTGGCGAGTGACAATGCGGGCTTGCCGCCGCCAAAGGCTTCCGCCTCGGCCTTCCCAATGAAGGACCAAGTGACGGCTTCCACCAAACCGCGCGTCGCAAGCGCCCTTTTGGCAAGCCTTGTGCGCTTCTGGATCAAAGTCAGCACTGGCTTGATGACAGTTGCCACTTCACGGGGGAAGGGAATCATCTCAACCTGATCAAGGCCTGCAATGCGGATGATCTCTTCAACAATATCGGCCTTTTGCTCAACATCCGGACGCCATGAGGGCACGGCGACTTTGACCTCTTTGTCGTTACCGGACACCCAGAATCCAAGCTCGGTCAAAATCGCCTTCATCTCCGGCACCAGCATCAAAACGCCGGTGAGACGCTTCACTTCTGACCAAGGGAAAGTGATGATTTTTTCCGGTTGCGGCACTTCGCCCGCAATGAAGGCTTCGGTTGGCGTACCGCCACAAAGCTCCATCACCAGATGGGTGGCTAAATCCAGACCCGGCACACAGAACGCCGGATCAACGCCGCGCTCAAAGCGATACCGTGCGTCGGTGTTGATTCCGAGTTTGCGGCCCGATTGGGCGATGTTAAACGCATCCCAAAGGGCCGATTCAATCAACACATCTGTCGTGTTCTCATCGCACCCAGAGTGCTCGCCACCCATAATGCCCGCAATTGATTCGACACCATTGTCATCGCAGATGACGACCGTCGTCGGATCGGGCCGGTAGGTCTTGCCATCAAGCGCTAAAATCTCATCGCCCTCTTTGGCGTGGCGCACGACGAGATGACCCGCTACCTTTTTGGCATCGAACACATGCAAAGGGCGGCCACGATCAAAGGTGATGTAATTCGTGATATCGACCAGCGTGTTGATGGGACGCAAGCCAATTGCCTTTAAGCGGCTCTGCATCCACTCCGGGCTCGGGCCATTCTTAACACCACGCACAAGACGAAGCGCAAAGGCGGGGGCTAGATGTTTATCTTCGGTCGCGAAATTTAACTTAACCGAAACGGGACAAGGGCCATCGCCTTTCACCGGCTTCAGATCGTGGCGCTTGAGCGAACCTAAGCCCGCAGCAGCCAAATCGCGCGCGACGCCATAAACACCCAGTGCGTCGGAGCGGTTAGGCGTAACCGCAATATCGATGATCGGATCATCAATCTTGGCATAATCCACAAAACGCACGCCAACAGGCGCGTCTGTTGGCAAATCGATAATGCCGTCATGGTCTTCGGAAAGGCCGAGCTCGAAGCCCGAGCACAACATGCCAGCGCTTTCCACGCCGCGTACCATGCCGACCGAAATCGTGATGTTCTTGCCCGGTATATAGGTACCAGGCGGCGAGAACACGCTCTTCATGCCCGTCCGCGCATTAGGCGCCCCGCAGACGACCTGCACCGGCTTGCCATCACCAATATCGACCATACACACACGCAAACGATCCGCATTCGGATGCTGCTCGGCGGAGATCACATAGGCGGTGATATAGGGCGCCAGCGCCTTAGCCGGATCTTCGACGCCTTCCACCTCGAGGCCGACTTTCGTCAAACCATCGATAATGGCGTCGAGGGAGGCCGAGGTATCAAGATGCTCTTTGAGCCAGGAGAGGGTGAATTTCATTATAATTTAGACTTTCTATTCGGTTTTACGCCGAGTTATTTCTCGTTTTGAATTCTGGTTTCCGAGGGCCCTGATCCACGCGATTTCTTGCTATTTCCCAAAATGATATTCAGTGCGAGCTCACGCCTGTTTTCCAGCTCAATGGATCGGATAAGACGAACGACAATATGCCCCCTCGTTATAGCATCCTGAGCGTCGAGTATTTCACTCTGCACAAAGGGCGAATAATCAGAAGTCTCGCGTCGTTGGCGCAAATTTCTTAACTGATCTCGAACCTCATTCATCGTCTCATATGGCTTATCATCTAGGCTAAAAGCGCCTGACTTATCAATTATGCCATGCTCAATATGCCTGTAGATTTTTGAATATAATGGAGATTCTTTATCTTCCACGAGCGCATCAGCAACCAATTCACAAAGGGCATGAAAGGCAGCGTAATAGGCCATAGAAATGGCCTTTCGCTTGGCAATGGCTTCATCGCGTTCTGCAAGTTCTTCGGCAAGATCAAGCAATTCATCGATCATCTCGCTTCAGACCTCTTTGACAAACTGCCTTCCCCACGAGAAGTCTTAAGTGTTGTCTCCGCCGAGCGCCGAAAACCAACCGGGCGTTGCGTATCAAGATAGGGAAACCGATATTCATTCAGTTTCTCAAGCTCATGCCTAAGGAGGCGGTGGGCGGACACAAAGTCCCTTCCCAAATTTGCGGGAGCATCGTTGTTCAAATGCGCTACGAAAAATATCGTTTCCTCATCGGCAAAATCAAAGTCTATTTTTACCGTCACCTTTTCAACATAGGAGCCAAGTTCTTTGCGCAGCAATTTGAGCGCTAAGGACTCGTATTTTTTCAAATTCTGGCTTTCGGACATAGCCATCGCATCCTCAGATCGCATCTTAATCGTTTTTTCGGTAAATTTCATATACCGCTTTATGGACAGGACAAAATAGTCTCATTAATTGCTATTTTTCAATAGCTTATCCATCAACGTACGGCTGATATCTTGACCGGTCTGGCCTTCGGTATGCGCTTTTTTGGCTTCCTCGCCCCAAATCGTGTTCTCAATATCCTGAATGGACATAAAAACCCCCACAGGACGGTTTTGCTTCGTAATGAGCACAGGTTCGCGTTGTGCCGCTTCAATCATCTGGCCGAACGCATTTTTGGCTTTGGCAGCAGTCATGGTTTTCATGGGAGCCTCTTAGCTATTTTAGCTAAAATAGCTAATTTGGCTAAAGCTTTCAATCCCCCTATGCGGCTAGTTCCGGCTCTATCGCCTCCGGTGCCTTTTGGCCGCGTAGAATGGATGCAATCGAAATATCTTCGTCCACATCCGGCCAATGTATGCCCATTGGCATCAGCTCAATGAGATTTCGGTCCGCAGCATCGGCCTTTGCTAGACGCGGATACCACCAAAGGGGTGCTGACAGCGAACGACCGTCGGGAAGCGTCACATGCAGATGCTTTGCGTCGCAATGGGCACTTACCGGGCGACTATCCTCGATTTCGATCTGCAACACTGTCTCCCTAAACGCTCAACCCACCCGTCAGCGTTGGAATATCCAGCGGCCTAAACCCGTAATGCGACAGCCACCGCACATCCGCCTCGAAGAAAGGCCGTAAATCCGGCATGCCATATTTCAGCATGGCGATTCTGTCGATGCCCATGCCCCAAGCAAAACCTTGGTATTCATCGGGGTCTAGCCCGCAATGGCGGATAACGTTGGGGTGTACCATGCCGCAGCCCAAAATTTCGAGCCAATCCTCGCCCTCGCCGAAGCGGATTTCACCGCCTTTGCGCGAGCACTGGATATCGACTTCGACCGACGGTTCCGTGAAGGGGAAGAAGGAGGGGCGAAAGCGCATCTTGACGTCATCGACCTCAAAAAAGGTTTTGCAGAACTCGGCCAAAATCCATTTTAAATGGCCCATATGCGAGCCCTTGTCGATCACCAGCCCTTCGACCTGATGAAACATCGGCGTATGCGTTTGATCACTATCACACCGATAGGTGCGGCCCGGAATAATCACCCGGATCGGCGGTTTCTGGCTCATCATGGTGCGGATCTGAACCGGACTGGTATGGGTGC
>CANCAR010000225.1 GCA_947374125.1 Hyphomicrobiales bacterium
CAGTTCGAAAGTCTGGCCGTAGGCGAGACCGCAACCGACACGTTCACCTACACGGTCGATGATGGCCAAGGTGGCCTATCGACCCAAACCGCTACCGTCACGATCAATGGCGTCAACGATGCTCCCGTAGCCGATGCGATTGTCGGAACCGCGGAGGAGAATGGACCAGCGATTGTTCTGACCGCGCTCTTCACGGATGTCGATACATCCGATGCGCATAGCTTCGCCGTGGATACGACGGGAACACTTGGCAGCGTGGTCAACAATGCGGATGGGACCTTCAGCTACGATCCCAATGGCCAGTTCAACAGCCTTGCCCTGGGCGAGACCGCAACCGACACGTTTACCTATACGGTCGATGATGGCCATGGTGGCCTAGCGACCCAAACCGCAACCGTCACAATCAATGGTGTTGATTTGTTAGCGGCTTAAACTTCAAACACGGCACGGATCGCTTCGATACCAACGACAAGCACCTTAAGTCATCCGACGGTTGGCCAGCTTAGCTACACTCAGTTACGCTGGCCAACCGATTTTTAACGCAATCCAAAACTAAGATTTCAATATGATCGCTAGGTGGGAGCCATCCAACACATCACACCTCACGCACAGTCCAATGTTGAATATTTTTTTGCTGGCCAATGAGAGCAAGTCCTGCGGCGATGGACACAAGTTGATCGCCCGTTTCGAGCTTCTCCTCGCCGAAATGCGCGAATCGAGCGCGGACAGCTGGAACAAAGGAAGTTCCGCCCGTTAGAAACACGCGATCAATATCGCCAACCGAAAGCTCTGCCTCTTCAAGCGCCAGCGCAACGGCTTGATCGATGCGTTGGAGGTCGGGTTCAATCCAGCGCTCAAACGCCTCGCGCTCGACATCTGCCTCGATATTGATGCCGTCGCTATGGAACGAAAGCCGCGCTTCGGCCGAGTGGGATAGGGCGAGTTTCGTCTCCGACACCGCTTTATAAAGCGGATAACCGAGATCGTTTTCGATGACGGTGATGAGTTTTTCAAGTTGATCGGGAGATTCGCTTGCTTTGGCGAGTTTATGCAGCTCGCGGATGGTTGGCCCCGCCTTCATGATTGCAAGCTGATGCCAAGCTGCAAAATTCGCAAAATAATGGATCGGGATATCCAGCATTTTGTCAAAGCTTTTGTAACGGCTTCCTTTGCCCAAAAGGGGCGAGATGACATGATCAATAATGCGGTAATCGAACCGGTCGCCAGCCAGACCTACGCCTGTCCGCGCCAGTGGGATCCCGCGAAAACCGTCTTTGCCAAATGAAAAGCGCACAATCGAGAAATCGCTTGTTCCGCCGCCAAAATCGGCGACGAGAACGGTTGCGTCGTGCTCAAGCCTTTGAGCAAAATAGAAAGCCGCAGCGACCGGCTCATAAACAAAATGCACATCGTTAAATCCACACTGGCTCAAGGCGGATAAATAACGCGCCTCGGCGATTGTCGCGTCAGGCGCATGGCCTGCATAGGTCACGGGCCTACCGATCACGAGGCGGCCTGAGTTTTTTGCCAGCGATGGCTCGCCCTTTTCGAGCATTTTTTCAATGAACGCGGCCATCAGGTCTTCATACCGCCAGGGCCGCCCGTGAATCGCGGTTGAGGTGAAAGACGCGCTCGCGGCGAATGTTTTAAACGATTGCAAAAACCGGCAATCCATCGGGTCAGCAAGGTAGCGGTCCACGGCCCAAGGGCCGATTTCGACGAGGCTTGCGCCACCGGTGCTAAAAAAGCTCATCGCCGAGCGGCATACGGGTTCGCTTAAACCCTGATGGATAAATTGCGCCGTCTCCACAGTGCCGTCGGATCCCACCACCGCTGCAACTGAGTTGGTGGTGCCAAAATCAAGCCCGATGCTACCGAAATGATCCCCTGAACCGCATAAAACGGACGATGCTCCCGCCGTTACTTCTCCTGTCATTGAAGACTTTTCTTTCCAAGTCAGAGCGACATTAAAGACGGAAGGGTCGATAAACCGAATACCATCGGCTATCCATCATGCCGTATGGCTTCCTTTAATGTGCTGCACACATTTTGATCACTAGCGCTGAAGTACCTTGGTCTCTATACCAAAGCCGAGCGATTCTAACCGATCTTGCATTAAAAAATGCGATGCAGACCAGAATTGCAGGAATAAGCAGTTGTCAGAATGGACGTAAACGGCTTAGCTCTTATCACTAAAAATTCTCTCCATGTGTATGCCGCAGCATGGGGGGGAGTAAGACGCGGCAGAATAATCGGGAGTGAAACAAATGTCGTTATCAAAATTCTTGCTGCCCGTTGCAGCAGGCGTTGCAATGTTTGCTGCTACCGCAGCCCTTGCAGGCCCAAAAGTTGTCTCAGGCCCAGGCGCAGAGCCAGGTTGCTTCAAGCCTTGGACCGAACAGACCAAATACTTCCAGTGGGATAAGAAGCCAGGCCCATACCGCATCGCTATCGTCAACGGCTTCGTTGGCAACACCTGGCGCATTCAGATGATCAAGACGGCTAAGGCTTTCGCTGATCAGCCTGAAGTGAAGAAGGACATCAAGGAACTTAAGGTCATCTCGACCGGTACCGACGTTGCAGCCCAGCTCGGCGCCATGGAAGACTTCATCAACCAAGGCTTCGACGCGATCGTCACGATCGCCGTGTCGCCTGAAGGCTTCGACCGGGTGATCAAGCTTGCCGACAAGAACAACGTCGTCGTTGTTCCTTTCGACAACGTGCTCGATACCGATAAGGTCATGATGGTCAACGAGAACCAGACTGATCTCGGCCGTATTCCTGCAGAGTTCTTGATGAAAGAAATCGGCAAGAAGGAAGGCAAGATCCTCGAAGTGCGTGGCTTGCCAGGCAACTCGGTTGATCGCGATCGTCACGTTGGATTCCGGAAAGTCATGGAAGCCGATGGCAACAAGTTCCAGATCGTCGAAGTTGTCGGCAACTGGGATGACGGCACGGCTCAGAAGGTTACCGCTGACGCGATTGCCGTTCACGGCAAGTTCGACGGTATCTTCGTTCAAGGCGGATCGACCGGTGTTGTTCGCGCTATGATGGATGCGAAGCACCCCTTCGTGCCAGTCGCTGGCGAGTCCGAGAACGGCTTCCGCAAGTTGATTGTTGAACACCAGAAGGACGGCCTCAAGGGTCTGTCGCTCGGCCAGTCGCCTGGTCTCGTGGCGATCTCGATGAAGGCTGCGATTTCGGCGCTTAAGGGCAATGCAATGCCTCAGCTGATCTCGATTCCAATCCCAGGCGGCGATTATACGACGCTTAAGGACGGCGTGAATTTCTGGTCGAACCTGACCGATAACTTCTTCACGACCAACGAGTTCACCCCATGCGGCGTGAACATCTCGGCGCCAGAAATTATGGCTAAGGACGAAAAGAACTCCAACTGAGTTCTTAGTTGAGACCGCCGGACCGTCCTGATGGACGGCCCGGCAATTTTTTTGCCGCCTCGCGTACATTTTCAAATATCCCGGATTGGCTCGCCATGAACGCTTCTGACACTGAGCAAATGCTTGTTCTTAAAGGCATCTCGAAACGGTATGGCGGTGTTAGGGCACTGGAAGGGGTTGATTTTAGTTGCGGTCGCGGTCGGGTTCACGCCGTTCTGGGTGAAAACGGCGCGGGCAAATCCACGCTAATCAAAATCATATCCGGTGTCGTAAAGCCTGACGAAGGGACGATGACGCTCGACGGGATGCCGGTTAGCTTCCGTTCGCCCGCTGCGGCGAATGATGCGGGTATCGTCTGTATTTTCCAAGAATTGTCGTTGATGCCGGACTTAACGGTGGCCGACAATATTTCTATTTCCTCGCCGCCCCGTAAATTCGGATTAATCGACGCCAAAGCCCAGCGTATCCGCGCCGAAGAGCTGCTCGCCTCCATTGGATGCGAAGACGTCAATCCGATGATGCGCGTGCGCGATCTGCCCTTGTCGCGCCGTCAGATGGTTGAAATTGCCAAAGCGCTTGGTAAAAAGCCCAAAATCCTGATTTTGGA
>CANCAR010000226.1 GCA_947374125.1 Hyphomicrobiales bacterium
CCCGGAAAAAGCGGTTCATGAATCCGGCGCGGCAAGCACCCAAATCCTCATTTGTTGAGTTGCTAATTTTAATATTGAGGCACTCTTGGTCTTGCCACACCCGGACTTCGATCCATCCATCGGCAACGTTATATTTTACGGCATTGGTAATCAGGTTAAAAATCAACGATTGGAAAAGATCGTCATCAATCTCAAAGGTTAGATTGTCCTGAATATTAACGGTAAATTTCAAGCCGTCAGCAATCGGCTCAATCTCGTCACAATAGTCCTTCAATGTTTTCGTTAAATCGACAGATCGCCGGGAGGCGCGCAATTGCCCTGCACCGGCAACCGCTAAAAGAAGCAATTTCGAGATCAGGTTTTTAATCAATTCCAACTGACTAGAGACGACCAGCAGGGATTGGACATGCGGGTGGTCGGCTTCGCCCGATTTGAGCAGATCGGAAACCACGCCTTGCATCACGGTGAGGGGCCCACGGATTTCGTGGGCCACATGGCTTGCAAATTGTAATTCACTCGTCAGTGCATTACCGGAACCGTCGTTGGTTACAGTAGCGCCGAGATCAGAAGCCCGGTTAGTGGGATTTTCTGATCGGATTTGGTCGTCGCCGCTACGCGGGTCGCCAACAAAAAACGAGCGCAGCCTCGCAAGGGTGCCTCTCGCTCTCGATCTATCCTGTTTAGAAGAAGCGGTGGGTTTCATCGCGCACTCTTAAAACAATAGCCTACGCCCCTGACCGATTCGATCGGGAGTGGCGTTTGCGGACCTTTGTCATCCACATTTAGCTTTTTTCTTAACCGCTGGATGCAGACTTCAACGATATTGGTTGAAGGGTCAAAATCATATTTCCACACATGACTGATAATCGTTTGACGATTAAAGATTTGGTCAGGCGATCGCATCAGAAAGTCTAACAATAAAAACTCGCGTTGGCTCAGAGCGAATGTCCGGTCATTAAAGGTCACTTCCCTGCTCAGCAAATTGAGCGAAACTCCATTCGCCTCAAGCGTATCAACCGATTTTCCACTAGACCTGAAATGTGACGCCTTTATGCGTGCACAGAGTTCTTCTTTGTAAAACGGCTTGGAGAGATAATCGGCGGCACCCAGTTCAAAGATGGCAAGCCGGGTCTCGATCTCGTGCCGCGCGGTTAAGATGATCACCGCGGCATCAATCTTCTTTCTTTTCAATTCGATGAGGATGTCTAACCCATCCATATTGGGAAGCGTTAAATCGAGCACAATCACGTCAAAGCGGTTCGAGAGTGCGGCGCTTAAGCCCGTTAAACCGTCCATATGGTGTTCAAACAAAAAGCCATTATCAATAAAACCGCTGATCGCTACAGCAGCTACCGACTTTTGATCTTCGATGAGAAGAACGTTTATAGGCTTTAACTTGGTACTCAACGCGAACTATTCCCATGCCAGAACTTTGCTGTCGCAATTCCTACGGCCGTACGCAACATGCCTAAAGCCGATAGCAAATTTCATGCCAGCAAAGCATCAAAACATAGAATGCCGACCAATTTGGCAAGACTTGTTTAAGGGAAATCATTTAACAGATTTTAAAAATCAGGGCAGTACTTCCAATAAATAAGCAATGCGTCGATGTGTGATCAAACGATGATGACGGCTAATTGTTGTTTAATAACCTGGTCAATTCCTAAAGCAACCGACATCGGGCTAAGCCATTTCACCGCAGAGAGAAAATTAATCCGTCCTTGCGCCGAACTGGGTGAGGGTTTGATGTTGAGTTTGGCCTTTTCCCACTCCGCCGCCAAATCGTTGGAAAGCTTCTCACCAATCGTAGGCAAAAGGCTGGCAAAAAGATCCGCATCTCCAACCAGCAAGGGCAGCTTTAAGGTCGTATCGAATTGTCCAGATTGAAACTGCGCCCGCATCGGGAATTGAAAGGCAGGGTCGGTTTTCATAATTAAATCGCAAATGATCTCAATATCCGATTCGGCAAAATCGACTTCGGCGAGGATCGAGCGCACTTCAGCTGCCGCGATTTTTTCGAGGTTGTTATGGGATGTATTCACCGTCCCATCATGAAACATATCGTGACCATTCATGGCGATGATCGCATTAACGGCCTCGTTTGGGGTAACCAAGTCTTGACTGATTGCAATCTTGAGCAGGCTGGCAATCGCCATCAGCGTGTCAATCGTGTGATGCCGGTTATGGTAGAGCGGCTCTTCTTTTTTACTGCTCGCGAATGAATCCATCTTGCTGGATATTTTCATGCAGGCGGCAATGACATTGGCTTTAGGCGATATTCCGATAAACTGAAACGCATAGTGATAGGCCTGATGCAGATCAGCCGGACCCTGGCGACGAACAAGGCATCCTCTGGCAAAACTCTCAAGACGAGGGTCGATTGCAAACATTGTCTTTAAACCGTCACACATTGAAGAAGGGTTGTTCCGAATTTCTGTTGATTATTTGCAGGCCTTAGCAATTTCCTCGGCGATTTTTTCAAGCCGCGTTATAACCTTTACACCGCCCCGCGCGATGGCTTCTTTGGGCATCCCGAAAACGACACAGGTGTCTTCGCTCTCCGCGATGGTATAGGAGCCAACGTTTTTCATTTCCAACATTCCTTGTGCACCATCATCGCCCATGCCTGTCATGATCACGCCAACCGCATTGGGGCCAGCATTGCGGGCGGCCGATCGAAACAAGACATCTGCCGATGGACGATGGCGCGAGACCGGCGGGCCATCCTTGATGTCAATCACGTATCCGTCACCATTGCGGCGAACCAAAGTGTGTCGATTTCCCGGCGCAATCAGCACACGCCCGCGACGCACCACGTCACCCGCCGCCGCTTCTTTGACGGAGGAAATGCAATAGTCGTTCATCCGCTGCGCGAAGGTCGGCGTGAAATTCTCCGGCATATGCTGCACAATCACAATGCCGGGGCTGTTCGCCGGGAGTTGTTGCAGCACCACTTTCAACGATTCTGGACCGCCCGTTGACACCCCGATGCAGACAATTTTGTCGGTCTTCGGGAAATTCGTCCATTTCACAGGTGGTGGTAGGATCACATCCGCCGTCAGCTTGGGCTCCGTATTGGACGAGGCTAATGTCGGCTTTTTGTAGACAACCTTATTGGCGGCCAGATTAATCGTTCGAATGAGATCACCAGCGATATCTTTGGCGAGCCTCGAGGCGGGCTGAATGTTGCGCGGCAAATGGAACACCTCTAGTGCTCCGGCTTGCAGGCAATTTTTCGCCTCTTGCGAATGCCGATCATCCTCATTGGCGCAAATAATGATCGGCAAGGGAAATTGCGTCATGATTTTTGACACAAAAACCGCGCTGCTCATGGTTTGGAACTGTGTTCCAAGCAAAATCAGATCAGGCCCTTCGGCGGCCATTTTCCGGGCGGCGTTGAAGGGATCTGAGGCCGTTCCGATGATTTCAATCGATAACTCGCCAGACAGCAGGCTGGCAAGCGATTGCCGGACATGCGACGACGCTTCGACGATCAGAATGCGAACACGATCGCCCACTAATCCGCCTCCCTCTGAAAGATCGTCGCAGCAAGCGTTCTCAAAGGCAAATCAAAGCCAATAATGCTCTCAGAATGTCCCAAGGCCAGATATCCACCCGGCAATAAATAGGAACACAGGCGGTTGATGACCTTATATTGATCGGATTGATCGAAATAGATCAACAGATTCCGACAGAAAATAATGTCGAATTTCTGCTCAAACGGATATTTGGAATCCATCAGATTGATGCGCTTGAAGATCACATTGTCGCGTAACCCTTTGACGATCTTTACCTGATCGGGGTCGCGATCATTGCTTCTGAGCAGATATTTGGCGCGCATATCCTGGGGCACCGGTTCGATATGGCTATGTGGGTAGACGGCTCGCGTTGCCTCATCGATCATCCGGTACGAAATATCACTCGCATGGATGGTGTACAGGAACCGCTGATCGAAGCGGTTTTGCTCCTCGCAGGCCATCGCCAAGGAGTAT
>CANCAR010000227.1 GCA_947374125.1 Hyphomicrobiales bacterium
CCTCTTAACGGGCGGTACGGGTAGCGATCAGTTTGTCTTTTATGCGGGCGCAGGCAAGGATACGGTTACGAATTTCAACGCCAATTCGGGCATATCACACGATACGCTTACGGTATATTCCTACACTTTCGCAGATTGGAACGATCTTCTTTCGAAAACAAAGCAAGTGGGAAGCGATTTAGTAATTACAGCTTCGCCAAATGACGTTCTTACGCTTAAAAACGTGGCCATTAATACCTTTACATCAGACGATGTCGTATTCAAATGAACGCTCGGAATTGGATGGAATTTGGCGCCTATCGAAAGCGAGCCGTTATACGGTTCGCTGATTAGAACATAATCGGTCTTTTAATGCCGTGGGCATTAAGCATAAATAAGTTTTGATGAAAAAAAGTTGACGGTATTGACCAAATACAACCGCTAGTTGGTTGTGATAAAAGGCGGTTGTCTTTCATGGTCAAGGTTCAGTTCAACTTTATAGTCCGTATATTCCATGGCCGATGATACCAAAGCTAATATATCTTTCGCCAATCTATCGGGACTGCAAGGCTTAACAGGCATTGCAGCTTATTTCCGCATTCCTTCGGATCCGCACCACCTTGCGCGCGAACTTGCGCTAGGCGAACACGATGCGACGGCGGAGGATATTTTACGCGCAGCCACGTTGATTGGCCTAAAAGCGCGGATTGTTCGCGATACCTCGGTGAAGCGGCTCGCTTCCCTGCCCGTTCCTTCGCTCGCGCTCACGAAAGCGGGGGGATTTATCGTGCTTGGCGGCCTTCTGCCAAATGGCCTTTTTCGGACGGTTGACCCTGTCACCCGCGCGGATATTGAGCGACCTGTCGAGGAGGTGGCAGAAGCGTTAGAGCCTTTGGTTATTTTGGTGCAAAGGCGCATTGGCGGCACGGGCATTCATCCGGCGCATTTCAGCTTTGCTTGGTTTTTACCCTCGATCTGGCGGTATAAGCGCGCCTTGGCGCATGTGCTATTGGCATCCTTGGCATTGCAGATTTTTGCGCTAGTGACGCCGTTGTTTTTCCAAGTCGTGATTGACAAGGTTTTGGTACATCGCAGCGCTTCAACGCTGGATGTGATCGTCATCGGGCTGATTGGCATTTCGTGTTTTGACGTGCTGCTGCAATTTTTACGCAGCTATGCGCTGACCCACACCACGAACCGGATTGATGTCGAGCTCGGCCAGCGTCTGTTTGCGCATTTGCTGCGGTTGCCCGTCTCCTATTTCGAAACACGACCCGCAGGGCAGACGGTCGCGCGCGTCCGCGAGCTTGAAACCATCCGCTCGTTTATCACGGGCCAAGGCCTGTTTGCAGCACTTGATCTGGTGTTTACCGTCGTGATGGTCGGCGTGTTATTCGTCTATTCGGTCAAGCTCGCTTTGATCGTGATGGCGACCGTGCCGCTTTACATTTTGATCGCCGCCGTCATCGCACCAGCCTTGCGCGAACGGGTGAAAGAGAAATTCAACCGCGGGGCCTACAGCCAGCAATTCTTGGTCGAAACGATCATCGGGGCGCAGACGATCAAAGCCAGCGCGGTCGAGCCCGTCATGCGCGCTGAATGGGAAGAGCGGTTGGCTGCCTATATCCGTACGGGCTTTGAAGCGGCGTTGATGGCCTTTGGTGGCCAAGATGCGATCCAGTTGGTCAGCAAATTCTCAACCGCGTTGCTGCTCTTTTTTGGAGCGGTCGCGGTGATGGATGGCGAGATGACGGTCGGCTCTCTGGTGGCCTTCAACATGATCTCGGGCCAGGTGGCGCAGCCGATTTTGCGGCTGTCGCAACTTTGGCAGGATTTTCAGCAAGTTGCGATTTCGGTCGCGCGGCTGGGCGATATTCTGAATGCCGCGCCCGAGCCGGGCAATTCCGCCATGGCCGCGCTTCCCCCGCCCAAAGGCGCGATTGAATTTAAGAACGTTAGTTTTCGTTATACGTCTGGCGGGCAAGACGTGCTTAAAAACATCAACCTCGCCATTGAACCTGGAGAGATTGTTGGTGTTGTAGGCCCTTCCGGCTCCGGCAAATCCACACTCACAAAGCTCGTTCAACGGTTTTATTCGCCGCAAGAGGGCCAAATCCGTATTGACGGCTTGGACTTAACCCAAGTCGATCCCGCTTGGCTGCGGCGGCATATCGGCGTTGTTTTGCAAGAGAATTTGCTGTTTGCCAAAACCATCCATGAAAACATCGCACTCGCCAATCCGGCCATGCCGCGCGCCAAAGTGATCGCGGTCGCCGAGCTTGCGGGCGCGCATGAGTTCATCGCCAAATTGCCGATGGGCTACGACACGCCGATTGAAGAGCGCGGCGCCAATCTTTCTGGCGGGCAGCGTCAAAGGCTGGCGATTGCACGCGCGCTCGCCACCAATCCGCGCATTCTCATTCTCGATGAAGCGACCAGCGCACTCGATTATGAGAGCGAGGTCATCATTCAGCAGAACATGGCCAAGATCGTGCGGGGGCGTACCGTGATTATCATCGCGCATCGACTATCGACTGTTAGAAACGCCAACCGCATTGTCGGAATGGTCGATGGACGGATCGTCGAGATGGGCACGCATGACGAACTGATCAATCGTGAGAAGGGCCTCTACAAGCGCCTGTGGTCGATCCAATCCTCGGGAATTGCGGCATGAGCGTGGAAACGAACAGCGCCGCGAAGCTGCCTTTGTCTGATGGTAAAAAGCTGCCCCTCAAGCGACCCTTCATGGCGCGCGATGATCAGGAATTCTTGCCCTCAGCCCTTGAGATTTTGGAGCGCCCAGCCTCACCCATCGCCCTTGCTCTGTTGGTCTCGATTTGCGTTTTGGTACTCGCCGCGCTCACCTGGAGCTGGTTCGGCTGGACGGATATTGTGGCGATTGCGCAAGGCAAGATCCAGCCTTCCGGCCGGGTTAAAACCGTGCAGCCCGTTGAGGGGGGTAAAATAGCCCGTATTCATGCGATCAACGGGCAAAAAGTGGCGGAAGGCGATATCCTCATCGCGCTGCAAGACAATGAAGCGCAGGCCGATGTTGACACTGTTGCTGCCCAGCTTGTGAACGCAAAAGCCGAAGCCTTGCGTCGGGCGGCGGTGATCGCTGCTGCCGCTAAGCCCGAGCGTCATCTTACCATCGATTGGCCGGAGATTATCCCCCAAGCCGTCCGCATACGCGAAGAGCTGGTGAGAGATAGCGACCTTGCCAGCCTGTCGGCCCAACTCGGCTCGATAGATGCCCAACAAAAGCAGAAAATCGCTGAACACAATCGTTTGACAGAAACCATTGCCGCGCAAGAAGCGCTTGTGGCCATCCTTGGCGACCGCGTCGAGATGCGCCAAGCCTTGCAACAAAGCGCTGCGGGCACAAAAGCAAGCCTCATCGATGCGCTCGAAACACAAGCCTATCAAAGAACCTTTTTGGCAACACAACGCGGTCAATTGGTTGAGACTGAGCGGGGTATTGAATCACTAGCCGCGGAACGCAAGCGCGCGCTGCAAGCCTTTATTGCGGAAAATGCAACCAAAGGTTCGGAAGCCCAGAAACTCGCTGATGAAGCGCTACCAAGGCTTGCGAAAGCCAAGATCCGAGTGGCCAACCTCTTGGTCCGTAGCCCTGTTGCAGGCACCGTGCAGGCCTCATCGATTGTCAATGTCGGACAGGTTTTAAATGTCGGACAAGAAGTCATGCGAATTGTACCCAATGACGCTGTATTAGAAGTGGAAACCTATCTCCCTAATAAAGATATCGGCTTTGTGCACGAGGGCCAAACGGCATCCGTTAAAGTCGAGGCGTTTCCGTTTACCCGCTATGGTACAATTGAGGCGACCGTCATTCGCGTCGCCAGCGATGCTATCCCTTTGCCTGAGGCATTGGCTGCTGAAGGCAATACGCAGCCGCAAGACTCAAAGGGCGCAGCAGGCGCACAGCGCGTGCAAAACCTGTATTTTCCCGTGACGCTGAGACTTCACCAAACATCCATCCTCA
>CANCAR010000228.1 GCA_947374125.1 Hyphomicrobiales bacterium
GATCGAAACGCGCAGCCTCGAGGATGCAATACCCTCGATGGATGTAGGACTCGCTTGGTTGCGCGGCACGAAACTATCGTCTTCAGCCCAGGTGTTTCTGGATTATTTCAAGACAAGCTATGTTGGAAATTCATCTTAAGCACCCCTCACCAAAACTCCCCTCATTCAACGGAGAATAGAATGTCCGCTTTCGATCCCAATGCCTTCTCCGCCGCCTGGAATGCCCACGATATCGACGCTATTTTAAGGATGTCGACGGACGATTGCGAATTTCACGGCTCTGCGGGGTCGGCGCCGTCTGGCAATCGACATATCGGCCCTTCGGCCGTGCGCGCGGCCTATGCAGCGATTTTTGCAGCCTTTCCCGATGCGGAATGGTCGAACAGCCGCTCAACGGTTCTTGGACCCGACCGGGTGCTGACCGAGTGGTGCTTTAACGGCACCGGCGCTGATGGCAAACGGATTGCGGTCGATGGCCTCGATCTGCTCGAGATTCGCGACGGCAAAGTATGGATCAAAAACTCGTATCGGAAATCGGTCAGCTAGCCCGAGGACGAATTGGAAACGGATTGGCTGAAGCCGGACGCGCCCGCTCAAAGGCTGCAGCGGCGGCGATGATGTCGACTTCTCGTAAAGCGCGCCCGACCAATTGGATGCCAATGGGCATACCATCCGCGTCGGTGCCCGCGGGTATCGTGAGCGCCGGTTGGCCGGTGAGATTAAAGGGATAGGTATAAAATACCCAAGAAACGAGGTTGCGATCAAGAAGGTGATCGGGAATGTCTTTTCCGGTATCGATTGAAGAAACGGGAGCGACCGGGCTCAGCAGAATGTCGTACTTTTGGAAGAAGGTGCGTACCCGGTCCCGTAACGCATACCGGGCAAAGACCTTTTCATAATAATCGCGCATCTCTTGGGCGAGCGCCGATTCGAGAATCGTGGCTACCGCAGGATCGAGCAGATCGCGGTCGTTTTCGACAATACTTCTCAACCGAGTACCGACACCGGCGTAGAATTCAGCCGTCCATAGATCAGCAGGATCGCGATCAAAAACCGCATCAACACGCTCGACCGTGCAACCGAGGCTTTCGAAGATACGGGCAGAATTTTCGACGACGGCCACAACCGATGGATCCGGCCGGGCATAACCAAGCGTTGGGCTGAAGGCGATGCGCAGGCCGGAGGGATTGGCTTTGAGTGCACCAAGGAAATCCGGAACCGCTTCAGAGACACTGGCCGGATCCCGCTCATCATAGCCCGCAATCGCGGTCAACAGCATGGCCGCATCTTGCATGGTCCGGGCCATTGGCCCGACATGTGCCAATGTTGGTGTGGCAGAGGTCGGCCAGACGGGAACGCGGCCAAACTGCGCTTTAATTCCCGCAAGGCCACAGAAACTGGCCGGAATCCGGATCGAGCCGCCGCCGTCCGTTCCCAAAGCAAACGGTGTAATGCCCGCGGCAACAGAGGCGGCTGCGCCAGCGCTTGAGCCCCCCGGTGATTTCGCAAGGTTGAAAGGATTTCGCGTGATCCCAGTGAGGGGACTGTCGCCCACCGGCTTGCAGCCAAATTCGCTGGTTGTGGTTTTGCCGATTAAAATCGCACCTGCTGCTTTTGCCCGCTCGACCGAGGGGGCATCGACGCTCGCCCTATTCTGCGCCATGGCCTTTGAACCAGACGCATAGGGCGCGCCAGCCACCGCGATCAAATCCTTAGCCGAGAAGGGCACACCGTGCAGCAAGCCGAGGTTTTCGTCTTGTAACACGGCTTTTTCGGCCCGTTTCGCGGCATTAAGGGCTTCTTGGGGCATCAAATGGAAAAACGCGTTTAGCGTTGCTTGCGTTTCTTCCGCGTGATCGAGCGCTGCTTGGGTTACTTCCACCGGCGATACCGCCTTGGTTGCAATCAAACGCGCCAGATCAACCGCGGAAAACGCCGAGAAATTAGCCATTGAAATCCCTCTGCCGAGGCGAAGTGTCCGCCAAGGGCCGTGTTAGTCGTTGACCAGCGCGAAGGCGCGGACGGGCGAACCCGAACCGCCCTTGAATTTGAGCGGAACGCCAAAGAATTGGACTTCGCCTTTGCCAATCAAGGCCTCCAGATTCACCAACCATTCCCAATGGCTGATGCCGAGATCACGGCAAAGGCGGTGCTGGGCGAAAATATTGTCGGTAGGGCGATCGGTTGAGGGTCCTTCGACACCATGCATGCGGGAGCCATGGTTATGCAGCCAGTGGGTGGCACCCACCGTTAGCTGCGGGTTCTTCCACACGGAATCGATGGAAGGATAATTGCGTTGGTGAAAGCCCGTGCACAGCAGCACAATATGGCCATCGACCTTCACACCGCTCTTCGCTTCGGCTTCCGCCATATCGGTTTCGGTGATGTCTTCGAGATCGCCTATATGGCGCAAATCGAAACAGACGGCTTTGCCCATGAACAAATCGAGGGGCATTTCGTCGACCGCTTGCCCCGTTGGACTGACATGGCGGAATGCATCGACATGGGTTCCAACGTGGTCCAGCGTCGCGATAAAATTGGTCTGGAAGGTCATCGCATCGCCGGGGACGCCAAGATTAAACGCCTTGGCCGATTCGTGGCTCATATGAACGGCGTAGATCGGCCGCTGAAAGAGCTTATGCGCCGGCATATTGTCTTCGATGAGCAGGCTGAGGTCGACGATACGCTGAACCATGATGAGTTTCCTGATGTTGATGACCGGCACCGAAGTGCATCGCCCCTAAGCCTCATCCAATCTTCCTCTGTTAGCAAGTCATGGTGCCCCATCGGCTAGATCATGGCTCTGCCTGCGCAACCATCGTGACGATCCCTTCGGATGACACCACACGCGCGTTCATTTTAGCCTCGGGATCGGCGGTGGTTTCGACATGAAACGATGAGCCGCTGATTAACGGGCTTTGGCCACGATACGCAAAGCGCTTAGGCATTCGCCCAAGGTGGGTGGCCACACGATTGAGCATCAAGGTTGCTTGCAACGGACCATGCACCACCAACCCGGCATAGCCCTCCACCCCTGTGGCATAGGGAAAATCATAGTGGATGCGATGCCCGTTAAAGGTGAGCGCCGAATAGCGGAACAGCAAAACGGAACTGGCTTCAACCGTCCAACGGTCGGATGCATCGCAGGACGCTGGTGCTGCGGTTAAGGTTTGCGAGGGCGCCAAAGGCGCTGGCTCGCGATAGACGATGTCTTGCCGCTCATCGAGGAGGAGCTTCTCTCCATCCCGGTAGTGATGCCGCGCGGTGACGAAAGCGAGCTGTCCACTTTTGCCGGTTTTAACGGCGATGTCTTCAATCGTGGTGGTCTTTGTGATCGGCTTGTCGAGCGGGAAATCCGCGTGAAACACCAGCTCACCGCCCGCCCACATTCGGCGGGGAAAGGGGAGATCGGGCATAAACAAACCGGTGCGAGGATGGCCGTCGCCACCCAAATGGTCAGCCGGTGCCAAATCGGGCGAAAGACACCAAAAAATACCCGGCGGAACGGGACAAGACTTGGCCAGATACGGCTCAAGCATTACCGTGAATTGCTCGACGAGTCGTCGATCAACGCAATCGGTTCGCTCGATACGCTTTCCGATCCATGCTGCAAATCGCGTCTTTAATTCGGCGTCATCCATCGCACCCACTCCGCTCACGCACCCGACTTCAAACGACGCGATACACCAATAAAGCCATCAGAAACCATCTATTTCTTGGATACTGGCAACGTGCCATGGCGCGATAGGGCGAGCAAATGCCGCAAGGCGGGCGAGGCATGGCCGCGTTTCCAGCAGAGCATCGTGGTCACGACATCTTCGCAATCGGCGATCGGTTTAGCGGTTAAGGTAGGTGGCAGGATCGTCTCAATGCTTTCAACAAAGATAGTGGCTCCGAGGCCGCCCACCACCAATCCCAAAATGCCCATCGCGCTGGCTGCCTCATAGGTCACTTGCAAAGCGAGGCCCCGGGCTTT
>CANCAR010000229.1 GCA_947374125.1 Hyphomicrobiales bacterium
TTCCATCGGAATGCCGACAAGCCCTTCCACCTTCGGCACATTCTTGCCCTCAGGGCCGGCATAAGTGGCCTCTAAGTCAATAATGTCGCGCAGCAGAACTTTGGCTTCGACCAATTCGTCGCGCCAGATGATAATCGCTTGAAACGTCAGCGGATTCTCGCATAGGCCCGCAATCATCGCCTCGCGGCCCGCCTCAATGCGCTTGGCAATGGCGATTTCGCCCTCGCGCGACAACAGCTCCACGGAGCCCATCTCACGCAAATACATGCGGACGGGATCATCCGTCCGGTCGGTCGGTTCTTTCGCCGTCGTGGTGGTGGGCAGCGCCGAGCGGGTCGCCTCGACAAGATCGGTACCCGCTTCCTCTTCGTCCTCGCCTTCGGCTTTTTCTTCCGTGGCGTCGGCTTCCGCCTCTTCCTGCTCGACGACATTGATGCCCATATCATTGAGCATCGCGAACACGTCTTCGATCTGGTCGGACGTTACTTCCTCGGATGGAAGCACCTCGTTGATTTCCTCATGGGTGACAAAGCCGCGCTTTTTGGCAAGCTTGATCATCCGCTTGACGGCCTGATCGGAAAGATCAAGGAGCGGACTATCGGTGGTTGGCGCCTCAGTGGCTTCGCCATCGCCCCGGTCCGTCGTCTTGGTCGCCGTCGTCTTGGTCGCCATCGTTCGATGCTCCACACACTCTAATGATCCGCTTTTGCAAGCGGGGCTAACCTGTTCAGGAAGCACAAAAAAGCGAGTGCGTCCAAGAAGGAACGCACCGCCCATGATGCCCGAATAAGAAGTCAGCCAAAACTAACTGCCTTCCCCCTACCCTATCCCGCCTCCGGAGAAAAGCTCCCGGTGCAGCTTAACGTTCAAAAGGATCACGCCCGCTCCGGCGCATCCTGCATTAAAAAGTCTGATTCGCGCTCAATTTCGGCTTCCGTCCCATGCAGCGCCAGAATTTGCGCCCGCAAGTCGGCCAGCAGCGTGAAATTTGCCTCGCTCGGATCGTCAGAGAACGCGCGCTCGGCGGCGCGCAACTCCGTATTTAGGGTCAAAGCGCGCCGATGCAAGATCATCGCCTGCTTTAAAACGCTATCTTGGTCGATTTTTTTATCTTGCACACCGCGTTGCCGATCGCCCGGGCGCAAAGCGGCCTCAATTCGCACCAGTGCACTGCCCATCCCGCGGCGCTCAAGCTCGCCTCGAAGCTCAGCCGAATTAAGCCCCGCCTCCCCCGCCTCGGCGCGGGCGAAATAATCCAGCATCGCGCCAGAAACAGCCCGCGTATCGGCGTGGGTAAAGCCAATCTGGCCGAATTCATCGGCATGGAGCGGCAGGCGTTCCGGCTCGCGCATGAGCTCCGTGATAATCAACGCCTCGCGCGCCGAGATTGTTCCCGCGCGAGCAAAAATCGCTGTCCGCACAAGGCTTTCGCTTGGCTTGATCGATTCGCGAATGGCGGCCCCCGCCTGCACCGGCTGAAAACGCAAGCCCCCCTTCGCATACCGGCCCGGTGCAACGCCGCGCTGGCCGCTGCCGCCGACGCGTTGCGGCTGGAACAGCGCTTTCAGCCGCTGGTCGATATCGTCCCGATAATAGCGGCGCACATTTTCATCCGGTATTGCCTGCACCTGCTCGCGCAAGCGGCGCTCCAGCATCGCGCGGCGCTCGGGCGTGTCGAGGGGACCCACTTCCAATCCCCGCGACCAGAACAGATCCGCCATCGCCATCGCGCGGTCGAGCACCGCCTCAATCGCGCCCGCTCCCCCGGTCTTTAAAAGATCATCCGGATCCTGCCCCTCAGGCAGCATTGCAAAGCGCAGCGATTTACCCGGCTGCAACAAAGGCAACGCCACATCAATCGCGCGAAACGCCGCCCGCTTGCCCGCTTTATCGCCGTCAAAACACAGGATCGGCTCATCCGCCATGCGCCACAAAAGGCCCAGCTGATCCTCCGTCAGCGCGGTACCTAGCGGCGCCACCGCATTGGCAAAGCCCGCACGCGCCATCGCGATCACATCGACATAGCCTTCGACCGCAATCACCGTGCCTTTGTCATGCGCCATTTTCCGCGCGCGGTGGTGGTTATACAGCACCCTTCCTTTTTGAAACAAAGGCGTATCCGGAGAGTTCAGATATTTCGCCGCAACGTCTGCCGACATCGCCCGCCCGCCAAAGGCGATCACGCGACCCCGCACATCATGGATCGGAAACATCACCCGATCGCGAAACCGGTCATAGGGCACCGCGATATCCTCGCCATGCACCAACAGCCCCGCCTCGATCATGAGTTCTGAGGAAACGCCCTTGCCCGCCAAATGGTCGCGCAGCGCAAACCGCTCATTGGGCGCAAAGCCTAAGCCGAATTCCGCCCAAACCTCGCGTGGAATGCCCCGCCCTTCGAGATAGGACCGCGCCTTGCCTCCGCCCGCGCCCTTCAACACCCCCTCAAAAAAACCTTGCGCCAGCGCCATCACCTCGATGAGCCCCTTGGCGCGGGTTTCCTGCTGCTCAGCCTCAACCGTCTGCTTGGGCAGCGTCACGCCCGCGTCAGCGGCCAAGCGCTCCACCGCCTCGCCAAAGCCTAAGCCCTCGGTCTCCATCACAAAGGAGAAAATATCGCCATGCTTTCCGGAGGAGAAATCGTGGTAAAAGCCCTTCTGGTCGTTCACAAAAAACGATGGGCTCTTCTCCGCATTAAACGGCGACAACCCCTTAAACTCGCGCCCCGCTTTGGTAAGCTTCACGCGCCGCCCCACCACCGCCGAAACCGGCAGCCGGGCACGTATCTCATCCAACAGGGAAGGCGGGAATTTCATACGCCCTCCATAGCGTAAAATGGAGGCAACCCCAAGTCACGAAAGTGAGTTGGGGTTTCGTCTCGAACGACGATCAAAATCGAAAAAACTTTGACCCTAAAAATTTAGGCCCAAAATCAAAAATAATCCCGCCGCACCCTTTAAGGCGCAGCGGGATTTAAGGCGAAAGCCTATAGGCTCATTTAGACGACCGGCGTCTGAACCGTCAGCAATTCGTCCAGAATCAGCTGAGCATGCTGATCAGCATTGTTGTAGACGTGGTAATTGTGTTGATCATACGTCCAATCGGTTCCCTGTACCCATCCAAGATCCGATGAAACGTCGATGGTCACAACGCCACTTCCGTTGACGAGCAATTGATGGATGTCCGACCCGAGCTGATTGCCCTCGGTATCAACGGTGAACGTATCCGTCGATTGGTTGGCAAGGAAACTTAAATCCAAGCTTAGCGTATTGCCTGTCCCATTGAGATCAATTTCCTGGAAGTTAATAAATATTGCCAACTTTGTTGCAGCACCATAATCGATCATGACTCCACCCACCCCAGGCGAACTACCGGAAGCCAAGTCAATCGAATGATCATTGCCAAGGAAGTCGATCGAGTTGGTACCCTCGCCACCTAAAAGATACATCATAGGGTTCGGTGTATCCATGTTGAGATGAACGACATCATCTCCCCCAAGCGCATAGACGATATTTGCCACCCCGCCTGACGGATCAGAATTGGTCAAGTAAAACACGTCATTGCCATCGCCACCGACCAGCAAATTGCCGCTGCCATCGGTCGCAACATCACTGCCATAAAGGGTTACACCGTCTGCATGATACACTTCGGCATAGCTGCTCGAGCTATCGATCGGCAGAGTAATTTGGTTTTCGCCCAGCAATGAAGAGTCCAATGGGTCAAGACTAATCCGGACATTGACGAGATTTTCCAAAATTTCACCGCCAAACGTAATGGTTTCAGTGTCTGAGCCAACGCCGAAGGTAACCGTCCCCTCCAGAGAGCCCAAAACGCCAATATCAACACTCTGGTCGTCGACGCCTGCCAAATGATACCCAACAACCGCCTCTTGGCTAAGATCGCCCGTCCTGTGAACCGTAAATTGATAGGTTGTATAGCCCATCCATGCATCCGCGCGTGCC
>CANCAR010000230.1 GCA_947374125.1 Hyphomicrobiales bacterium
CCCGATTTTGTGCTTAATTCTGAAACAGTCCGCCTACGTTGCTACGCAACTCCGGCGCGACAGCCTTCGCCCTTCGTCCTCCGGCTCGCCGAGCCGTAGCCCGAAGGGCGAAGGCTGGTGGGGGAAGCAGGACTCGAACCTGCGAAGGCGTAGCCAGCGGATTTACAGTCCGCCCCCTTTGCCGCTCGGGACATTCCCCCTTATCCAGCCTATGTCTCGGTTCGAAAGGTCGAAACCGTACGAAATCGAGACCGCCCTTATGATGAGCCGCCGCTTCGGTGTCAACTGCTGAGACAGGCTCTTGCCCGCTCTCGCACGCAAAAATTTGCCGAAGGCCTTCGTCTTGTGTCAATACAACCGCAAAGGAACGAGTGAGCGATGACCAAGCGATTTGACGATAAACGACGCGGCACTGGCGAAAAACCGCGTGGAACTTTCCGTGATCAAGGGTCGCACCGCCCTGCCCGCTCCGATCAACCCGCCCGACAAGAACGGCCACGTTCGGGGCGACCTGTGATTTACGGCTTTCATGCCGTGATTGAAGCGCTCAAAAATCCGCGTCGCAAGGCGTTAGCGCTTTTTGTTACGGAGAATGCCTTGAAGCGGTTACTCGAAGAGCTGCCCGAGCTTCCTGTTATTCCGACCATGGCCAAGCCCGATGAAATCGACCGGATCACGGGGCCTGACGCGGTGCACCAAGGCGTGGCACTTGAGGCGGATGGATTACCCGCCACCGATTTGCATGACCTTGAGGGCAAAGGCATTGTCGTGGTGCTTGATCAAGTAACCGACCCGCACAATGTGGGCGCGATCCTGCGCACGGCGGCGGCGTTTGCGGTGGAGGCGATTATCGTCACCGAGCGCAACAGCCCCGATGCTGTCGGCGTGCTGGCGAAAACGGCATCTGGCGGGCTCGAGCATGTGCCCTTGATCGAAGTGGTCAATCTGGCGCAAACGCTCACCTTTCTAGGCGAAAAGGGCTATTGGCGGGTGGGGCTTGATTCCGATGGCCCGGATGTTTTGGCAGAAAGCCTCGCCAACCCGCCGATCGCTTTGGTGCTGGGTGCCGAGGGCAAAGGTTTGCGACGCTTGACCCGCGAGCGTTGCGACGTTCTGGCGCGGCTCGATATGCCGGGCGCGATTAAAAGCCTCAATGTGTCGAATGCGGCAGCCATTGCGCTCGCCACGGTTTCGCACATCATCAAGCGCCCCTGACCTGTCGATCTAACCCTCACCTTAGACGAATTGCCGATGGGCAGCTGCATCGACCAAACCCGTGTGATCCTCTAAAGAGATTAGATGGCGTAAGGGAAAATCCGAACCGGATGCTTACCCGTAGAGTCGATCACGGTGGGTCAATAATGGCTCGCCTTGGAGGGAACTGCCGATCAAGAATCGGCACTGACAGGGAAAAAACAGGCACTCAAGTGCCGGTTGTAGCGGGTTTTACCGCGCAATTTCCTTGGCAGGCAACATGAGGAAACTGAAATGGCCGCTACATCTGGCACCCACGCTCATCCTGAGCCTCGGCCGATGACAGGCGCTGAGAAGAAGGTGATTTTCGCCTCTTCGCTCGGCACCGTCTTCGAATGGTATGATTTTTATCTGTATGGTTCGCTCGCGGCCATCATCGGCGCACAATTTTTCAGCGTTGCTGGCGCTGACGGCAAACCGATGTTTGATGAAGGCACCCGCAACATCTTTTCGTTGCTCGCCTTCGCGGCAGGCTTCATTGTTCGCCCCTTCGGCGCGCTCGTCTTTGGACGGGTTGGCGATATTGTTGGTCGTAAATACACCTTCCTTGTGACCATTCTGATCATGGGTCTTTCGACCTTCGTGGTCGCGCTTCTGCCAAGCTCGACGAGCATTGGTATTGCTGCGCCGATCATTCTGATCGGACTGCGGCTCTTGCAGGGCTTGGCACTCGGTGGTGAATATGGTGGTGCGGCAACCTATGTGGCCGAACATGCGCCGCATGGCCGCCGCGGGTTCTACACCTCGTGGATTCAAACGACTGCTACGCTCGGCCTGTTCCTCTCGCTGGTCGTGATTCTCACGACCCGTACGCTGATTGGTGAAGCTGAATTCGCAGCATGGGGCTGGCGTATTCCTTTCGCGGTTTCTATCGTGTTGCTTGGTATTTCTGTTTGGATTCGTTTGCAGCTTAGTGAATCGCCCGCCTTCCAGAAAATGAAAGACGAAGGCAAACACTCCAAGGCACCTTTGACGGAAGCTTTTGGTCAGTGGAAGAATGCCAAAGTCGCCATTCTCGCTCTTTTTGGTCTCGTGATGGGTCAAGGCGTGGTTTGGTATACGGGTCAGTTCTACGCGCTGTTCTTTCTGCAATCGATTCTCAAGATT
Source organism: Hyphomicrobiales bacterium (assembly GCA_947374125.1). Taxonomy (GTDB): domain Bacteria; phylum Pseudomonadota; class Alphaproteobacteria; order Rhizobiales; family Beijerinckiaceae; genus CAIUPE01. The sequence continues at coordinate 2,362 of CANCAR010000230.1, forward strand.
GACGGATATACGGCCAATCTTTTGATCGCCTACTCACTGGCGATCGGTACCGTCGGATTTATTTTCTTCGGTGCACTGTCCGACAAAATCGGCCGCAAGCCGATCATTTTGGCGGGTTGCCTGATTGCCGCGCTCACCTACTTCCCGCTGTTTGGCGCCCTAACAAAGAACGCCAACCCAACGCTGGCCAACGCGCTTGATACCGTTAAGGTTCAGGTTCTTGCTGACGCTGCCGACTGCGGCGACTTGTTCAACCCGATCGGAACACGCAAATTCACCTCGTCTTGCGACTTGGCCCGTGATGCGCTTTCGAAGGGTGCTATTCGCTATACGTCCAATCTGACGGCTGCGGCTGGTGAAAAGGCTAAGGTCATCGTGAACGACAAGGAAATTTCGGTTTTCAAAGATGGCAAGCTTGATCCAGACTTCGGCAAGGGTTTAACGGCAGCAGCAGTAGCAGCGGGTTACCCGAAGGCGGACGATGCGGGTAAGGTTAAGATCAGCGGCGTGTTCGATATCTTCAAGCCGCAGACGCTGACGATTATTGGCATTTTGACCATCCTCGTCGTCTATGTGACGATGGTGTACGGCCCGATTGCCGCAGCTCTTGTCGAGCTGTTCCCAACGCGCATTCGCTACACATCGATGTCGTTGCCATACCATATCGGCAATGGTTGGTTCGGTGGCCTTCTGCCCGCGACGGCCTTTGCCCTCGTGGCCCAGACCGGCGATATCTATTACGGCCTCTGGTATCCAATCGGCTTTGCGCTGATTACCTTCGTCGTCGGTTTGGTATTCTTGCCGGAGACGAAAGACCGCGATATTTACGCCAACGATTGATCTTTTCAATCTTCAACCATCAGAAAAGGCACCGCGCGAGCGGTGCCTTTTTTATTTTTAAATCCATCGAATAACCGCGTCAGATCAATTGCAGACCGTGCGGGGACGGGATTGCCATCCCCAGCCCTCAACCCAAATCCGCTGTCTTACAACGTAGCAATCTTCCTGCGGCTGGCTCCAAGCATAATTGGAATGACGATGCCGATAGCCATAATCGGGCTGGTAATAGGAAGCACCATTGTCGGAATAGCCGCTATAGCCACGATTCCCGTAGCGGTAGCCGCCGCCATTGCCGTAACCATATTCCACCCGGCTATGGCCGTTACCCGAAATCGCGGCGCCCAAGGCTAATCCACCGATAATACCGATTGCTGCGGCGGCTCCCGGATCCCATCCACCACCCGCCATCGCCGTTTGGGGAGCAGCCGTTGCTAGCGACGCGACCGCAGCCAAAGCGAGCGTCGCTTTGCGGAGTGCGGAACCAGGACCAAAACCGGCAAGCTTGAACTTCATCATACCCTCCAAAAAAACATTCAACCGACTTAGGGTCAGCGTAGAAGGGAATGTGCGGCTTGAGCCGTGAATAGCCCATGAACCAATTACGGCGGGATTAAGACAGATCGAGGTAAGCGCCAAAGCGGCAACGGCAAGGCTTGCCTCGACTCGCGCAAACCATTAAGAGCCTTCGCGTACTAGCTTTCAAGACGCCGGTTTAGCTCAGCTGGTAGAGCAACGGTTTTGTAAACCGTAGGTC
>CANCAR010000231.1 GCA_947374125.1 Hyphomicrobiales bacterium
CCCAAGCATGTCGTATTGGTGCTCGATGCGGCATATGCCGAATATGTCCGTCGCAACGACTATGCCTCAGGTATCGAATTGGTCGCGACCAGCGAAAACGTTGTGATGACGCGGACCTTCTCTAAAATTTACGGGCTAGCGATGCTGCGCCTCGGTTGGTGCTATGGGCCGGTTGGCCTCATCGACGCGCTAAACCGCATTCGCGGCCCGTTTAATGTGAACGGCCCTGCGATTGAGGCAGGCATTGCGGCGCTTCAGGATGAGGATCACCTCGCAAAGGCTTTGGCGCATAACGATACCTGGTTGCCATGGCTGACGAGCGAGATTGAACAGCTCGGCATTGGCGTAACGCCCAGCGTCGGGAATTTTCTGTTGCTGCATTTCTCGAAAGCGTCCGGCAAGTCGGCGAAAGAAGCGGATGCCTTTCTGTCCGCGCGCGGTCTCGTGCTCCGCGCCGTGGGGGCCTATGGGCTTCCCGACTGCCTCCGTCTGACGATTGGGCCGGAAGAAGCCAACCGCAAAGTGGTGGCAGCGCTCGCTGATTTTATGAGTGGGAATACGACCCGTGCCTGATCGTTTGGGACCTCCGCTTGTAACCCCGGTTTTTGACCGTTTGGCGCTGGTGGGCTTGGGCCTTATCGGCTCCTCGCTGGCGCGTGTGGCCCGCAGCAAGCACCTCGCCCGCCATATTGTGGCGATTGACGCCTCCGAGACGGTGCGAAACCGGGTGACTGAGCTCGGTATCGCCGATGCGGTAACGGGCAATGTCGCCGAAGGCGTTGCCAATGCCGATGCGGTTATTCTCTGTGTGCCGGTCGGTGTATGTGGCGTCGTCGCCGAAGCCATGCGGTCTGGCTTGAAGCCGGGCGCGATTATCTCAGACGTGGGCTCGGTCAAAGGCTCGATTGTGGCGCAAGTAACGCCCTTTGTGCCAGATGGCGTGCATTTTGTCCCCGCGCACCCCGTGGCCGGAACCGAGCAATCGGGTCCTGATGCCGGATTTCCGACGCTGTTTTTAAACCGCTGGTGCATTCTCACCCCACCAGAAGGGCAAAATGCCGAAGCCATCGCCGCCATTCGCGCGTTCTGGGAAGGCGCGGGCTCAATGGTGGAAGAAATGTCACCCGCGCACCATGATTTGGTGCTCGCGATTACTAGCCATCTGCCGCATTTGATTGCCTACAACATTGTCGGCACGGCGGCTGACCTTGAAGCCGTGACACAATCCGAGGTGATCAAATTCTCAGCCGGTGGGTTTCGTGATTTTACCCGCATCGCAGCCTCTGACCCAACCATGTGGCGCGATGTGTTTTTGAACAATAAAGACGCCGTGCTCGAAATGCTGGGGCGCTTTACCGAGGATCTCTCCTCGCTTCAGCGCGCGATACGCTATGGCGATGGCGAAGCTTTGTTCAACCATTTCACCCGAACGCGTGCGATTAGACGCTCGATCATCGAAACTGGCCAAGATTCTGCCGCGCCCGATTTTGGGCGGCAACCTAAAGCCAATAGCGATCAATAAAGCACTGGCAGATCGCCGAGTTTCAACGGCCCCAATAGGATTCGCCCTTTCGAAAACTGCAGTGGCAGTTTAATCGATCCGTTGCCAAGCGACATACCACCCGGCGCAAGATTGAATTGTTTCATGAGGTCGCCAAGCCCACTTGCAGCAAAATCGACTTTGCCTGCCAACCGATGGGTCTCATCGATTGAAAGTGTGCCGGTTAGATTAAGGGTCTGTTCGCCCCGCTTCATATCCCACTGATCAATCGCCATTTCACCACCGGCAACCCGCCAATCCTCAAGGCCCGCAAGGCTCGGCTTGTCGGCCAAGATCTTGCCCTTTTTGACGACAAAATGAAGATCGGCAGAAGCAGGCGGTGGAGCATCGCGAAGCGTCGCATCCGCTGCCGAGAAGGCGATTTCAAGATCCGTGGCTTCCCCCGATTCGACCGGAATTTTTCTTAAATGGAACTCCGTATGCCCCAGTTTGCCTGAAAGGGAGGGTGTTCCGCCTTCGAAGCTTAAACCCTCGGCTACCCAGGCCACGCGATCCGCGCGGCTTGGCGTCTCAAAATGCAGGCTCGAGCGCATCGACGTCCATTTTGCAGAGAGGGATTGCCCATTGACGAAGGTCGCGGCCAAGGGGCCAATTGTCTCAACAATGACCAGGCTTGGCTGATAGATTTGGGCAATTGCTAAAAACCCACCAATAGAGAGAGACTTTAGCCGCCCTTCCGTCGCTTCGAGCGCCAAACCATCACACCGCAATTCAATTCGAAACGGATATCCGGCCATAGAGCGGTTGGCGCAGCTCCATTGTCTGCCTGCTGTCGCTTCATTGGCAATCCAGCGGGTGAAGCGATCATCCACAATACGGGTTGCAATCGTCCACCACACCGAAACGCCGATGCACAGCACAAGAATCAGGCCCGGCATCAGATAGAGGCCGAGGCGGGAGCGCTTTTTGGGCGTATCGATAGGCGTTTCTGTCACGGGTCCGTTTCCTATTCCGTCTGTACAATCTTTAACGCAACGCCGCCCTCTAAGCCAACCATCTAAGGGAATAACCTGACATCCGACTTGCCGCCCAAGAATGCGCCTGATAGTCGGAAAACATGACAGCTCACGCGGCGCATAACGACCTTTGGATCTTCGGCTACGGATCGCTCATGTGGCGGCCGGGGTTTGACTATGTTGAGCGGATGGGGGCAACGGTGAATGGCTATCACCGCTCGCTGTGTATTCTTTCTGTGCACCACCGCGGAACGCCAGAGCGGCCCGGACTTGTGCTAGGGCTCGATCGCGGCGGGTCATGCCGCGGCATTGCCTTCCGTGTCACACCCGAAAACACAGATAAAACCTTGGATTATCTCCGCGACCGCGAACAGGTTACCTCCGTCTACCGAGAAACGCGACACCGGCTCAGACTTACCGATGGTCGGACGGTCGAAGGCGTGGCCTTCACAGTGGATCGCATGCATGCCCAATATGCCCGGAAATTATCGCATGAGGCCTTGCTTGACCGCGTAAGGCATGGAGTCGGTGTGTCAGGAAACAACCCCGATTACGTCCGTGCAACGGTGGCTGAGCTCGAAAACATGGGCATCCGCGATCATACGCTGGCCCGTCTGGTCGCCTCGCTTGAAGAGGCAAGCCCTTAGCGATCAAAACCCCAACAGTTTTTCGCCTCGCATTAAGCGAGGAAGACGCTGGTTAACCGCAGCAGCCTCCTGGATCAGCCGCCGCTTGACCGAGGGCAGCCGGTCCACAACGCCAAGCCCGAAATCACGCGCCAATCGTACCGGCATCGCGTCGTTTGAGAACAAGCGGTTCAGACTATCGGTCACCATGGACATCGCAACCGTATCGGCGCGGCGGGCCTGCTCATAGGCGTCAATCACCAGCCTATCGCCCGTATCTAACCCTAAGGCTGCTTGATCAGCGATAAGTTCGGCCAATGCGGCCACGTCGCGGAGACCGAGATTGAGGCCCTGTCCAGCAATGGGATGAATGAGATGGGCAGCGTCCCCCACCAAGGCCAACCTCTCGGCACCGAACCGACGCGCCAAGCCAAAACCAAGCGGATAGGCGCGGGGGCGCGATAACAAGGTCAGTTCACCAAGGCGGTAGCCAACGCGTTTTTCGATCTCGGCCAAAATATCAGCATCGTCACGCTGCAAAACGGAGCGCGCTCGCTCGGTTGCTTCGGTCCAAACCATCGTGAAACGGTTGCCGGTTAAAGGCAGCATCGCAAACGGGCCCGAGGGCAGGAAATGCTCCTCGGCCCGACCATGATGCTCGCGCTCATGGCCGATGGTTGCCACAATACCTGATTGTTTATAGGGCCAATGCACCCAGCCGATGCCCGCATCCTTGCGAAGCTTTGATTTCGCGCCATCGCAGGCCAC